>CAZYWQ010000115.1:0-3460 GCA_964651675.1 uncultured Candidatus Sumerlaeota bacterium
ATGCTCAGGAGGAAAAAATGGTTAATAAAGAAAAGAGAATCGGCGAATTAACAACCGAAGAACTGGATATGTTAATCAGGGATATAGCCAGCTCGAAGATGACAAATCAGCAAAAGATGGTTTATTATTCAGGTCGGTTTTTAGGCGCACCGTATGTGTTGCTTTGCGAAGGTGACGGACCCTATGCTCGCTATGATACTCTGCCTTTGATGAACCTCAAAGGGATTAATTGTATGACATATTGTGAAATTGTGATGGCATTGTCCTTATCATCGTATTACGAGGAGATGTTTAATGTACTTCAGCATATTCGCTATCGAAATGGAATCATCGGAATGGCAACAAGAAATCATTATACGATGGCAGACTGGCTACCGGAAAATTCGTGGTGTCTGGACGATGTAACAGAACTTATTGGCGGAGAAAAATGTAAAAAGTTAACACGGACTATTAGTCACAAGAAATTTTTTGAAGGCAAAGGGATTACTGATATTAAAGATGTACTTCCTGATAGAGAAGTAACCATCAGTTATATACCTAAGGAATCATTGCTTGATGTAACGGATAAGATGAAGTCTGGTGACATTATAGCTATAATCCAGGATAAAGAAGGAATATTTTCGGCTCATATGGCAATGGTCTACAAAGATGAGAATGGAAAAACCTATTTTCGACACTCAAGTATGTCTAAGGAAACAACATTAGATGAACCATTCGACGAATATGTAAAATATCTGATGGGAAAAAAGAATCGATTGGGAATGTCATTTATGAGAATAAAAGAAGACATCAAATGGCAGAGCGATAGAAAACTAACGCACGGAAAAGTTATTGAATAGAAGCATCGTAACAGACATTTATGCTGTAACATAAAATGTAGGGGCTTGATTTATCAAGCCCCTACATTTACTCAGATTAAAAATAATCTTTAACTTTGAATACAAGTGGTTTTTTATCGCTCCAGACTTCTTGATCGATAATCTCACCGATGAAAAGCGTGTGGTCTCCTGCATCACAGGTCTTATAAACTTTGCAATCAAGATAAGCATAGATATCTTCCAAAATGGGTGAACCAGTCTGTTTTGTTGTATATTTCAGCCCTTGAAATTTATCATAGTTCTTGCCCGATACAGTTCCAAACTTCTTAGCCAATTCTTTTTGACCTTCACTAAGAAGATTAACTGCAAAAACATTGCTTTGACTAATTATTTGATGCGTATATCTTTCAGGGGCAATACTAACAACGACCAGTGGTGGTTCGAAAGATGCTTGAGCAACCCAGGCAACAGTCATTCCATTTTTGGTATTACCACTTTTCGATGTGACAATAGACACAGGAGAAACAATCATATCTAATATAGCACCCATAATTTCACCTCTAATGTAGCGGTGTGATTCATCACATCTAATATCGATGTCACATAAATGCGACCGCTACAATATACTATTTTTTAATTACAGCAGAAGATACTATTTTTGAAACAGCCGTTCTTAAATCTTTAACCTTGCCGGAATCATCTGTATGAACACGATTGGCAAACAGCAGAACAAATATATTATTTTCTGGATCAAGCCAAACAGACGGACCTGTATATCCTGTATGCCCATAGGATTTGTCAGAAAAATCCTGCTGTAAATAAGGCAAAATAGAACCAGTACACCAACCAAGCCCTCGATCTTGTTCGGTAACCCTTGATGTCATTAATTCAACCGTTTCTGGTTTTAAAATTCTAACGCCTTTATATTCACCTTTATTCAACATCATCTGAGCAAATTTGGCATAATCATCAACGGTTGTAAATAATCCGGCATTTCCAGAAATACCACCTCGTAAATAAGCCAATGGGTCATGAACATCTCCCTGAATCCATTTACCATCTCTTTTAGTTGTCACAATGCATCTTTTTTTCAAATCTTCAGGAGGTACAAACATTGAGTCTTTCATTCCCAATGGTCCGAATATATTTTTATGCGAAAATTGTTTTATATCCTCTCCACTAACAATTTTTACAATTTCACACAATGTTATAAAACCAAGGCAGGAGTAAATATCATCTGTGCCAGGTTCATATTTGGCTTGTAATTGAGCAATTTCTTTAATCATTTGATCAGGACAAGGATAGCCATATTTATCCTGAAGTTTTTTAGCATTCATATACGCTGGTAATCCTGAAGAATGTGTCAGAAGATTTTTAATTGTTGCATTCTCTTTACCATTAGAAGCAAATTCGGGGATATATTTACTCACCTTATCATCCAAATTTATCTTTCCTCTATCTACAAGAATCATAATCGAAGTCGCAGTCGCCGTAGGTTTCGTTACTGAAGCCATATCGAAGATAGTATCGACTTTCATAGGAATTTTTTCAGGTTCAACTGCTAAATACCCATAAGCCTTTTTAAAATATATCTTATCTTTACTTCCAACGAGAACAACAGCCCCTGGGACATTCCCCTTTTTCATATTTTCCGGAATGGCTTTATCCAACTCCTCTAATTTTTTCATATCTACCTCCGGTGTTATCAAAGTAAGAGACTTAACACCTGCGCAATTCACTGATACACCGACCAATACAACTGATACAAAAAGGATCACTAAAAATTTTCTAATCATTATTGCCCTCCTCTGATTTTTAATTTAAATATGTAGATTAAAAATATTTTTCATAGATAATATCCAAACAACTGAGGTTACTAATCAAAATTTAATAAGAATAGAGTTTTTCTCAGTCGTTATGACCAGTTCCTTTCTTCTTTTTTGCCTTGGATAATCTTTGTCGAGCTACTTTAACAAGCGTTTCCGGTGAATCACCATCTTCCGGGAAGACTGCATATCCTATACTAATAGTAATCTTACCAAATGGTTGCGTATGACCATCCGGGAATGAATAGGATTCAATTGTCTCCTGCAATTTATTAATCGTAATGGAAGCGCCACTCTCATCTGTTTTCCCTAACATAATAATAAATTTATCTTCACCTATCCTTGCAGCCATATCACTTCGTCTTATTGTAGATCTGATCAACTCCGACATAATTTGAATCACTCTATCGCCTCTTATATAGCCATATTTTTCATTGTAGCGTTTTAAATGGTCAATATCAACTACGAGAATAGAAACAAATTCATTATGTCTTTTTGCCTGATGAAGATAATGTTCCGAACTCGAAAGAAACGCACTGTAATTGATTAATTTTGTTAAATTATCAACATCAGCACCAAGATTAATCTTGGAACGAAGTGTTGCGTTTTCAATCATCAAAGATGCTTCGATTAAATACAATCCAATACTATAAAACAAATCTTCATTCGCATCTCCCTGAGCATAATCATAGACAATAACAAGTCCATAAGTCCCATAGCCGGTTTTGAGACTATATGATTTGAAGTTAGTAACACCGAACAAATCTTTTATTTGACCACGAGACCTTATATCCTTGTCAAAATCCTCGATTATTC
>CAZYWQ010000115.1:3470-7664 GCA_964651675.1 uncultured Candidatus Sumerlaeota bacterium
TGGATGTCCTCATCGATTCTCTTATAAAAATTGATGGTGACATCATTGACTTCCTCATAGTTTCTAAACTTTTGAGCTTTATACAAACACCTTAGCTTCTTGGCATAATCGTCATATTTGAATAAAATGCAGGAAAAGTACTTCGAGAGAGTGCTTACTATTGTCTTATAAATCATATCGATATTTAACGGGGATGCAAGAGCCAGAGCCGCATCCATTATCTCCTGATGAGAATAATAGATTTGCTGCACAGCGATATCTTTATTGATTATAATTTTATTTTTTTCGACAAGTTCCTTCTTAATATCTTCATAGAGAAAAACCAAATTAAATTGATTAATGATTTTCCGTACAGCATTAAGCAAAAATGAACCATCTGCAAACGGTTTATACACCATAAAATAATAAGGATTTTTATATAAGAGCATAAGGGATTCTTCAAAAAGATCTTTATCGATAACAGCTATGACTGCAACATTAAGAGAGCGATGACTCAGATTGGTCAGAAACTGAATACATTTAACATCCTGAGGCAGAAGACTGACTATGACAATGTGATAGATACCCTTTTCAAGTTCTTCTGATGCCTTTTCATAATCGTCAAAGGTATCTATTTTGAAGCCATGTTTTCTTAAAAGATTCTCGATAAATAAACGATCTTTTTTCTCATATTCCACAAAAAGTATTTTGTAATCAATTCTGCTTACTTGTCCGGGCATAGTACTTTCTATTAAGAGTATTTTTAAAACTTAATATCTTCGATATCAGCAAGTCTATAATTCTTAACACTTTCAGGATAATCCAGTAAAAATGCCTTTTTAGGAAGCTCAGTATTCAATCTTACTTTTTCGAACTCGATAGAGAGCTTTATTTTTCTCTCAGGAATCTTCAATTGAAACTTCATCGGGACAATTTTCGCACCAATTTCCTGATACCGTTCAAAAGATATTTCATAATCTGTATTATTTTTTTTATCGATTACTTTTATGTCAGAGACTATCAAATTTTCCTTTTGGACTTTGTATATAAAAAATTTATCAATCTTGTCAACCTCAACTATGTAGTTTCGATTATCTTCCTTAATATTAGTTATTTCAGTATCTCTGATGAGCGAAAACGGAGAAAAGATACTATTCAGCTCCATCAATCCAGATAAAACACAAAGTTTATTATGCTTTTTCAGTTCCGAGATAGAATCAGATATTAAGACTCCATCCTTTTTCAAATAGATCTTAAAATAATCTTTCTGCACCAATAAATCGAAGAGTGTGATAACATTTCTGAAAGCCTTGATTCTTAATGCCTCATCTTTTTTGCCAATGATCAAGACCTTTGCATATCGGATTCCTCTTATATATCCAGCTTTATATTTTAATTTACCAATGCAGTGGAATGTTGGGACATCTTCAA
This sequence comes from uncultured Candidatus Sumerlaeota bacterium, assembly GCA_964651675.1. Taxonomy (GTDB): domain Bacteria; phylum Sumerlaeota; class CAZYWQ01; order CAZYWQ01; family CAZYWQ01; genus CAZYWQ01. The sequence goes on from CAZYWQ010000115.1 coordinate 4,881, forward strand.
CATCCTTTATGCGACTTATTAACTCCTCTCTCGAATAAATTCTGCTTGGTTTTGTGTAATTGTCGATAATCAGGGATTTTCTGTAGAGTGTGCATCCATTTGAAGCAATTATAAACACAATAAGGATTATGTAGAGAGGTTTTGATTTCATCTTTTTCATCTATAAAATACAATTACATCTTATGATAGAATAAACATTTAGTGAAATAGTTATTAGAAGACAAAATAAAAAACAAGAAAAATGTTATTATCAATAATACGAATTGTTTCAGGAACAAGGTTATTTTTCATCTGGCATAAGTAACTTATAAAAAACAGTCTTTTTGTCGATAAATAATATAAAAGGATTTTTTCAGGTAACCGAGAAGATGCGGAAGATATCTCCACCTTTATTAACTTTTATATTACTTCTCACACTCAATTTGAATGCCCAGAAATTCACTCATTCCACAGTTGTTAACACGACTGCTCCAACTGATTCGCAAGGAGACAATGCTCCCTGTCTAATTGAGCGTAGCAATGGTGATTTGTACTGCGTATGGTATAGTAAGGAAAATCTACAAGAATCAGGCACTGACGAAGACATATTTTATTCCGAAAATGACGGTTCAGGCTGGTCTGAACCTGCCTTTTTGAATACAAATGCCATAACCGACCATGGCTCCGATTATTATCCAATTGTTATTGAACGAAACAATGGAGATTTATTTTGTATCTGGTACAGTGATGAGGACTTGAATGGATTGGCAGGAACTGACGCTGATATTTTTTACGCCACCGACTCTGGTTCTGGCTGGTCAAATCCTGCTATTTTGAACTCTATTATGAATTCAGACGACTATCTTGATTATAGACCATATATAATCGAAGATAGTAATGGATTCCTATGGTGTGTCTATTTCTCAAGGATACTTATTGGAGGCGGTTCTTTAACAGATGCAGATATTTACTATTCAAAGAATAATGGCACTGGATGGTCAAATCCTTCATTGCTTAATACCAATGGTTATACCGATGTCGGAGAAGATTTGTTACCGAGATTGATTGAGGACAATGATGGTAATATATATTGCTGTTGGTATAGTAATGAAGATCTGAACGGAGTGGCTGGAACAGATTACGACATCTTTTATTCGAAGTATAGTGTCAGCAGTTGGTCTACACCAGCTTTCATAAATACAAACGGAGATTCGGATATTGGCAATGATCTTCTACCAATGATGGCTAAAACAAGCAATGGAACGATTTATTGTGTATGGGTAAGCTATGAGAATCTTGGTGGAACTATCGGAACAGACCAGGATATCTTATATGCTTATAATAATGGATCAGGTTGGTCAGAACCTGCCATATTAAATATGAATGCTTCCTCTGATATAGGTGCTGATAGCAATCCTTTTATGGCTGTTGATAGCAGTGACAATCTTCACTGTATCTGGTACAGTACAGAAGACTACAATGGAACTGGTGTAGACAAAGATTTATTTTATGCAAATTATAACGGTTCAGTATGGTTATATCCAATACTATTTAATCACCATAGTATTGGTGATAGCGGAACCGATGATAATGCCTGGTTAATTATTGATAGTACAGATATATTACACTGTGTCTGGAGAAGTACTGATGATTTAAGTGGAACTATCGGTAACGATGATGATATTTTGTATCAGACAATACTTGGACCTTACCTTGTAATAGATTACGGCGCAGCTTATGGACTTTTTGAATATGAGGATGGAGTTCATAGGAAAATAAGTACATTATCTCCTGAAGATATGCTTGCAGCCGATGTAGATGGTGATGGAGAGGATGAACTTGTCCTCGATTACGATGTGACTAACGGCTTACATATATATGATTTGGGAATTTCCACACAGATAAACTCTACATCTCCCATAAAAATGATCGCAGCAAATATGGATACTGACGCTGCTGAAGAATTAGTTATCGATTTTGGAAACCCACAATTTATTCAAGAATATAATGAGGGAATTTGGACACAAATCAATGGTGCCAGTTGTGAGCTTATGATAGCGGCTGACATCGACGGTGATAAAAAAGATAACATAATCATCGATTATGGTCAGACTTATGGAATCTTCGACTACGAAGACGGAATTCATACACGAATAAACACAGTCAGTCCTGAATCTTTCATTGCTGGAAATCTTGATTCTGACTATGCTAAGGAACTCATTATTGATTATGGAACCAATGGACTTTTTAAATACGACAATGGCATACACACACAATTAAACACAATTAATCCTCTTAATATGAATGTCTGTGACATTGATGGAGACAATATCGATGAGATTTATATCAATTTTGGTTCAGCCTATGGTCTTTGGGAGTATAATGGTGGAATCTGGACAAAGATAAATACAATTCAACCAGAGAATTTTCTCTCAATAGATTTCAATTATGATAAATTTGAAGAGTTACTCATAGATTATGGAAGTTATGGATTATATATCTTCGATGGTATCAGTCATACTCAGATTAATACGGTTAATCCAGAAGGGATGATAAGAGCAAATATAGATAAAATATTAGGTGATGAAGCCATAATAGACTATGGCTCTTTCGGTATATGGCAATACGATGGAGTTTCGCATACTAAGATAAATAAAGTTAATCCTGAACTCTTCATTGCTGTGGACAACTACCAGAAATACTACTAACAATCCTTTCATAACCAAATTTATTTTTCACTTTCATAAGTCCATTTTGTCCATTGTATTCGTAGGGACAGAACAATGTCCTGTCCATCCCTAATTC
>CAZYWQ010000116.1:0-7651 GCA_964651675.1 uncultured Candidatus Sumerlaeota bacterium
AATTCCAACTTTGATAGTTGCTACAGGATAGTCGTTTAAGTCCCTTCTTAGTTTTTTGGAAATGTCGTCTTCATCATCTGCATCAAGCATTATATAGTCGAGTCTTAGCTGTCCAAAGATGTCAACATATTCATTGATTGGTTTACCGAGTTTTAAACGAGTTCCGAGCCTTTTCTCGTCATATCCTCGTCTGTTAATATAATTATGGTAAAGATCGACTTTGAATGAATACAGGGAGTCTTTGAAATATCTATCAAGATAGCTGATATTAAATTCGACTGCCTTTGTTCCACCGTAGACTGTTGCCTTGAAGATTTTTCCTGTTCCGAATAAGTTCCTTCCGGAGACTCCAGCAAAACCGTATACTCCTCTTTCGTCACCGACTCCAATACCAAAACCGAATTTTCCTGTCGATTCATCTTTTAGGTTAAATACGGCGTTGAATTTATCGGGATCGTCTGTAGGTTCTTTTGTAACCGTAAGTTCATCATTGTCGAAGTAGCGAAGTTTTTTGAGTCTTTCGATACTTCTTTGTTCCATTGTACTTCTGTAGACGCCATCACTTTGTTTTTTCTGTCCGCCATAAATGATTTCCTGCCCTTTTGGTTTAAGAAGAATCTCACGCTTCACTAAATCATCATTAGGAGAGGCGCTGACGGTGTTGCCGATTTTGTCGAGAAGGTTTTCATCCGGCATTTGTGGTATTTTGTCTCTGTTGAGGATATAGGCATTTACATAAATTCTTTTGTTTTCATTTATCTTGAGTCTGATTTTGAAAGTGCCTTCTTCTGGATTTACTTCCTCTTTTATAGTGTTAATTTCGCAGAGTATGAAGCCTTCTGCACCATACATTTCTTTGATGTTCAAAAGTGCCTTATAGAATTTTTTGCCATTAAAGAATTTACCTGTGAGATAGGTAAAATTATCGAGGATTTCTCTATCGGAAAAAAGAGTGTTTCCATCAGGTTCGACATCTGTCAGGATATATCTTCTGCCTTCTTCGATCTTGATTTTTGGGATTATCCAGTTTCTTGATTTGTTACTTGTAGGTGTTAATTTGGAGACTTTGACATCGAAGAATCCCTGGCTCTGGTAAAAACCGATAATGCGGTCGATGTCATTATCGAATTCCATTTGGTCAAAATAGTTCTTGATGAATAATTTACTGCTTTTAGTGGAGATAATCCATCGAAGTCTGAGTGCTGAGAAGGAATAATTCCCAACAAATTCAACTTTTTTCACGAGGACTTTGATATTCTCATCAATATTGACTATTATGTCTATCAGCTCTTCTTGTAATTTATTAACTTCGATTTCAAGACTGGTACTATAATAGCCTTGCTCCTTATAAAGTTTAAGGACGGCTTCTTTGATCTTATCTTCGATCTCTATGGAATATATTTTCCCCTTAAAATGAGAAATTTTCGCATAGATGTCCTGTGTTTTTATAAAATTAGCACCTTTTATGTATATGCTGTTAACTACGGCGTTTTCTTTTACTTTAAATATCAGGATTCCTTCATCGATTTTGTCATCCATAGCATCAACTGATTCGAAGTATCCGAGTTTATCTATATTTTTTATGTCCTGAGTAACAAGATTTGGATCGAATGGTTCTCCGACTTGTGATTTTAAAACAGATAAGATTTCATCTGTTTTTATGGTATGATTTCCTTCAATAACAATTTCTTTGATGATAATATTATCTGAGAAGCAGATAATTAGAGTAAGGATGAATAATGTGAAAAATATGTTTATGAGTTTCTTTTTAATATGCATTTGCATTCTAAATCGTTAAAGATTAAACAATACAACTCCGAAGAAATAATCATCACCTGTAAATATCAAAAGTATGAGGGAATATACCTTCAGAAATCTAAAATTACATAATGATAAAGTGAAAAATAATCAATTTATATAAGATAGTAAAATTGATAATGTCAAGGATAACAAAGAGATAATGTAAAAAATGTTTGCATCTTCAGTTAAAAAATGAGATAAATCTAAGTTTGTCTGAGTTTAAATGATATTCTTAGGGATTGTTGTTGGATACTGATTATAATATTTACTGATTGTTGATAATATATTTTTGGGAAATGGGGCGTTAAAAGTTGGGACAATATAGCAGAAGGTGTCGAGTATTTATAATATTAATATTTTTAGCCATCCTTTTTTCTTTGGCTTCCGAAGAAATTCTTGCCAATCAAACATCGGATACCTTTCAGCCAATACCTGAAATAAGACTTATTCATCCTATTGATGTTAGTGGTAGAGATATATCAGGGGATAACAGCTTTGATTTAATTGGAAGGAGATTAGGTAAAGACCTTATCGTAAAGGCAGTTGATAGGAATAATGCACCTGTTGAGGATTTACCGATATTTGTTTCTGTTCTGAGTCAACCGGATGAAGTTAAGAAAGGTATGAAAATAGATCCTGAAAGTGGGATTACAGGGAAGGATGGATTATTCAGAGTTTCAGTAGAGTTGGGGGATAAAGCTGGTGTTTATAGAGTTATGTTTTTAGCAGAGACTGATAAACCAGCCTTTATTGTTTATAGTGTCAATGCGAATAATCCTAATTGGGGCTATTTTTTAGTTTTGGGATTGTTAGGTGGATTAGCGATATTTTTGTATGGGATGAAAATTGCTGCTGGTGGTATGCAAAGGACTGCCGGAGGTAGATTGAAGGATGTATTGAGTAGTCTGACAAAGACACCTTTGATAGGTGTCTTGATGGGGATTATCATAACATTTTTTACTCAGAGTAGTAGTGCTACTACTGTGATGCTTGTCTCTTTTGTTCGTGCTAAACTTATCAATTTATTACAGAGTCTTGGAGTCATTTATGGTTCGGCAATTGGGACGACTATAACAGTTCAACTTATATCTTTTAAAATAACTCAATATTCCCTTTTTATGATTGCTGTTGGTTATTTTGTGAGTTTGGCAGGGAAAAGTAAGCGGTTGAAATATTCGGGTGAGATATTATTAGGTTTTGGATTAATATTTTTTGGAATGGAAGTAATGACAGAAGTCGTGAAACCGTTGAGTCAATATCCGTATTTTAGAAATCTAATGATAGGACTCGCTGGTCATCCATTTACATTATTGCTATTTTCGACAATTTTTACAGCGATTATTCAGAGTAGTGCTGCTACAATAGGTATTGTGCTTGTTTTAGCAAGACAAGGTTTAATGCCTTTAGATTTAGCACTTCCTGTAATATTCGGATCAAATATAGGAACTTGTGCGACTGCTATCCTCGCAAGTATTGGCTCAAACCAAGAAGCAAAAAGAGTAGCTTATGCTCATTTGTTATTTAAAGTTATAGGAGTGGTAATATTCTATCCTGTATTTATACGGAATAACTTCGCTGCTATTTGTGAAGTTACATCGAGTGATGTGGGAAGACAAATTGCTAATGCTCATACTTTTTTTAATGTTATTAATAGCCTGATTTTTGTGTTGATTAATACTTTGTTTGCGAAGTTTATCTTTAAATTAATTCCAGAGACTCCATCCAAGAAATTTAAAGGAACAACCAAGTATCTTGATTTAACTATAATTGAGACTCCATCTGTTGCATTAGCTCAGGTAACAAGGGAGTTGTCAAGGATGTCAAGATTTGTTGAGGAGATGATGAAGGATATTATTACCGCCTTGATTAAGAAAGATATTGAATTGCTCGAAGGAATAAAACCGAAAGATGATAAAGTTGATGCGTTAAATATTACGATAACGAATTACTTGGCGAATCTTTCGCAAAAGAATCTTACGGAAGAAGAATCGGAGAAAAGCATTGGTTTACTCTTTGCAGTAAAGGATTTGGAGAGTATTGGTGATATTATTGATCGGGATCTGATTCATATGGCGGAGAAAATGATTGATAAGAATCTTAATTTTTCAAAAGAAGGGGAAGATGAGTTAATAAGCTTACACGAAAAGGTATCGCAGAATTTATCGAAGGCGATTCTTGCTATTACGACTTATGATTCGGCATTGGCTTCTGATGTTGTATTGCAGATGGATGATATTCAGAGATTCGCAAAGAGATTGCATCAAAAACACATTTCAAGGCTTGAGAGAGGATTACAGGAGAGTATCGATACGAGTACTATTCATCTTGATGTGATTAATTTGCTATCGAGGATCAATTATCATGCATTCAGCATATCGAAAGTTGTATTAGGAATCACGAAAGCTGAACCAAAAACTGCAATACCTGATGAAGAATGATTGATGTTCTTCAACAAATTGAATTTATAATCAATAGCTCAAGGGGATGCTTTCTAATGAATTCAATCCGCTAAAATTTGGTTGATTTTTCATTATATTAATTTATAAGATATAATTCATTAGTTTATTTTCATAAGGGGAAATAGAGAGATAGATTTCGGGGTGTAGCGCAGATGGTTTAGCGCGCAGCGTTCGGGACGCTGAGGTCGGCGGTTCAAATCCGCCCACCCCGACCAGATGATAGATTTATATTTATAATGATTCCATCGTTTTATTTAATGTTATTTTTATTAATAATAATTATCAATTTTATTTGTTGTGAATATAAATTTATGGATGGCTAAAGATGAAAGAGATGGAAATTGATGAATTTGTTCGAAGATTTAAAGAGTGGATAGAAAAAAGGGATAGTAAATTTGTTTTTTTTCTCGGTGCTGGATGTTCTGTATCATCAGGTATTCCTGATGCCAAAACTCTTGTTCTTAGTTGGCTACCAAGATTGAAAAAATTAAAGACAGGTAATGATGATAATTATAACTCATGGCTAAAAGAATTATATCCAGACTTTAATGAAGAGAATGCATCATCGTTTTATGGTAGAGTTATCGAGGATTTGTTTGTAACAGGTGAAGAAAGACAAAGTGAAATAGAAAGACTTACTGAAGGGCAAGACCCTGGATTTGGTTATGCAGTTTTAGCTCAACTTATGACAAGCAATCATTTTGGAAATCATTGTAATGTTGTTCTAACTGTAAACTTTGATGATTTGATAGCTGATGCTTTATATTTATATACAAATAAAAAACCTCTTGTTATTTCACATGACTCTCTTGCTGGATTTGTAAGGATAACCAGGACGCGTCCTTTAATAATTAAGCTTCATGGCGATGCAAGACTCGAACCCAAGAATACAGAACAGGAAACAAAAGAATTAGCTGATTCAGTTAAGAAAGTGCTTAAGAACTTACTTTATGAAACCGGTTTGGTTTTTATTGGATATGGTGGTCATGATGAAAGTATATCAGAAATATTAAATGAATTACCTCCAAATGCTTTACCCTGGGGGATTTATTGGATAGGTTCTAAAATTCCTGAAAGCAAATTAGGGAAATGGGTAAAACAGCATAAAGCTATATTGGTAAAACAAAAAGATTTTGATGAAACTATGCTTATTATTATGAAAGAATTTAATTTGAGTCATCCACAGAAGGATAGATTCGATAAACTGATAGATACTTATTTTGATACCATTAAAAGATTAGAAGAAAGAATAGAGAAGGAACCAACGGATAAGGTTCAACCATTTAAGAATGCGTTGGATAAAGTAAAAAAAGAAATCAAATCATGGTGGGCAGTAGAAATTGAAGCATCAAAATATAGAATAAAAGATCCAGAGAAGGCGGATAAAATATATCAAGAAGGATTAAAAGAATTCCCTAATAACACAAATCTTATGGGCAACTATGCTAATTTCTCATATAAAATATGCAAGAATTATGAAAGAGCAGAGGAATACTTTAAAAAGGTAATAGATGTAGATCCTTATCATTATATTAATCTAAGTAACTATGCTCTTTTCTTATATGATATACGTAGGGATTATGATAAATCAGAGGAATATTATAAAAAGGCAGTTGAATTGAATCCGAATAATGCTATTACTTTGGGTAACTATGCTCTTTTCTTATATGATATACGTAAAGATTATAATAAAGCAGAGGAGTATTATAGGAAGGCAATAGAGTTGAGTCCGAATTATATTGTTAATTTAAACAACTATGCCATTTTCTTATATTATATACATAAAGATTATGAAAAGGCAGAGGAATATTATAAGAAGTCTTTAAATATTGAACCAAATAATTTGATTACTCTTAGTAATTATGCTGGATTTTTACTAAGTAAGGGTAAAAAAGAAGGCTTTTCAACTTTAGAAAGGGCTTTGAATTTATCAAGAAAAGATATGTTCGATAAAGTCCCATTTCTTGAATGTTTATTTTATCAATATGCTCATCGCTTAGAAAAAGATATACAATTGCACTGTCTTAAAGAAATTAAAGTCTTATTGGATGAGGGTGTTAGGTCACCACGATGGAATTTATCAGATAATGTAAAAAGGGCGATTGAGGATGGTCATCCATATCCTGATTTTCTTGAAAGATTAGCTAAAGTCATCTCTGAAGAAATTGATATTAAAGAATTAGATAGTTTTGAAATATGGAGAGAAATTACTTAAATGTTATAATATAGTTTTGGTGCAGGATATATATCCTGTACCATCTTATCTTTATACGACATAGATGTTGCGTTACATATTTTTGTAGGGAACGGTCGTGACCGTTCCCTACATATTCTCATTAAATATCAAAATACATTGCGAATTCGTGTGGGTGTGGTCGGAGTCTGATTGGATCGACTTCGTTTTCTCTCTTGTATTTTATCCAGGTCTCTATTACATCTAATGTGAATACATCGCCCTTAAGTAAAAATTCATAGTCTTTTTCAAGTTCAATCAAGGCATTTTCGAGTGAATCAGGTACTTTTTTCACATTCTTGGCAATTTCCGGTGGTAAATCGTAAAGATTCTTGTCTAATGGATCACCGGGATGTATCTTGTTCTGGATTCCATCAAGTCCTGCCATTAACATTGCACTGAATGCATAGTATGGATTACACGATGGATCAGGTGGTCTGAATTCGATTCTCTTTGCTTTTGGACTCGGTGAATACATCGGTATTCTGATGGCTGCACTTCTGTTCATTTGTGAATATGCTAAATTAACAGGTGCTTCATATCCGGGAACAAGTCTTTTATAAGAATTTGTGGTTGGTGCTGAAAAGGCAATCACAGCAGCCGCATGCTTTAGTATTCCTCCGATGTAATATAAGGCTAATTCACTTAATCCAGCGTATTCTTTTCCTACGAATATGTTTTTGCCACCTTTCCATAAACTCTGGTGTGTGTGCATTCCTGAACCATTGTCACCGAATAATGGCTTGGGCATAAATGTGACTGTTTTGGTGTGTTTGAGTGCGATGTTTTTTAGGACATATTTGAATAGGAGAACTTGATCAGCCATTGCTACAAGATTGTTGTATTTCATATCGATTTCGGCTTGTCCTGCTGTTGCGACTTCATGGTGTTGTGCTTCACATTCGATTCCAACACTTTGAAGCGTTAACATCATTTCTGAGCGTAAATCTTGAAATTTATCCATTGGTGGCACTGGGAAATATCCCTCTTTGTATCTCGGTTTGTAGCCAAGATTGGGATTTTCTTCTCTTCCAGTGTTCCAGAAGCCTTCAATTGAGTCTATATAGTAAAAGCTCGAATTTTGGTTTTGTCCAAATCTGATATCATCAAATATGAAAAACTCGGCTTCTGGTCCGAAATAAGCTGTATCGGCAATACC
>CAZYWQ010000117.1:0-1211 GCA_964651675.1 uncultured Candidatus Sumerlaeota bacterium
CAATAATTTCGACAGTAACTCTCGGATTTACGAAATTGGCAGTTCCGACCTGGACTGCTTTTGCACCAACTAATAAATACTCCAAAGCATCTCTATAATTCATAATCCCGCCAATGCCGATAACAGGTATTTTCACAGTTCTTACGACATCATAAACCATCCGCAATCCAACAGGTTTTATTGCAGGACCTGATAATCCACCTGTTACATTCCCTAATAACGGTCTGCGTGCATCAATATCAACAGCCATTCCTAACAAGGTATTAATTAATGAAATAGCATCAGCGCCAGCATCTTCAGCAGCTTTTGCGATAACATTTATGTCAGTTACATTCGGAGAAAGTTTCACAATGATTGGTTTATGTGTCAAATCCCTGATTCCATTAATAACCTCGAAAGTCAAATCAGCAGAAGTTCCAAATGCCATTCCACCCTTTCTGACATTTGGACAGGAGATATTTATCTCAAATGCATCAATTCTATTCTGCAGAGTTAGTATCTTAACCAACTCTTTAAATTCACCAATCGTATCACCAATTATGTTTGCAATGATGACTGAATTTAATTTTTCTAAATATGGTAATTTTTCGGTCAGGAATTTTTCTACACCTTCATTTTGTAATCCAATCGCATTCAGCATTCCAGAAGGAGTTTCAACAGTCCTCGGTGGAGAATTTCCCTGTTTAGGATAAAGACTTATGCTTTTAACAATAATCGCACCGAGTTCTGATAAGTCGATAAAATCTTCAAATTCCTGAGCATAACCAAATGTTCCTGATGCCGTCATCACAGGATTCTTAAGCTCTAAATCCGCAATATTTACTTTTAATGATACCATTTTCCCTAATCAAAAATCAGTTCGGATATTTTAAAAATCGGTCCTTCATAACAAACTCGTTTATAACCATTCACTGTGTTCACAACACATCCCATACAAGCTCCAAATCCACACGCCATATTTTCCTCAAGCGATACTTCGCAATCTACAGATAATCTTTTGCAAATTTTCCAGAGTGATTTTATCATTCCCTGAGGACCACAAGCAAAAATTTTTTCATCATCATTTATCTCAGAAGATAAAAAATCAGTAACCAAACCTTCCCTCCCAACCGAACCATCTTCCGTAACCAACAACAAATCCTTCACCAACTTTTCCAATTTTTCTATATAGACAAAATCAGATTTGGTTTTAGCTCCATAAATTAATTTCA
>CAZYWQ010000117.1:1221-7603 GCA_964651675.1 uncultured Candidatus Sumerlaeota bacterium
GAACATTTTTTTTCTTCAAACAAGAAATCAAAAAAATAAGAGGAGCTATTCCAATTCCACCAGCGATAAGTAAAGCACTTGAGACATCATCCACTGAAAAATTATTACCGAGAGGTCCTATTAGATTAACCTTATCCCCGACACTCTTTTCTGATAAAAGATTCGTACCAACACCTCTAACTTGATAAAGAACTTCAAAACAACTATCATCTATTCTATTAGCAACACCAAAAGGTCTTCGCAACAATGGAGAATTCATTTTATTGATTTGGATTTGAACAAAATTCCCCGGTTTTGCATCTTTGCATATCAATGGTGAATTGAGTATCAATGAATAGATATCGGAAGTGAGTTTATTATTCTGTACTATTTCAGCATCTTCTATAAACATAATCAACCAACAATCTTATTATCCTGATAAACCACTTTTCCTCCCACAATCGTAGTATCAATCCCGCCCTTGCACTTCATCCCCAGAAATGGACAATTGTTACTCCTTGATAACAAATCCCCTTTCTGAATAATCCATTCTTTTTTCGGATTGATAATCGTAACATCAGCATCTGCACCAACAGAAAGAGTTCCTTTATTAAGATTAAGAATCCTTGCTGGATTGATAGTCATCATCTCAATCATCTTGTTGAACTTTATAATGTTTTTGTGAATAAGTTGTGTCATTAACACAGGAACAGCCGTCTGAGTTCCTATCATTCCAAAAGGAGCATCCAAAAAGACCATATCCTTTTCTATATCTGTATGAGGTGCATGGTCTGTTGCTATGACATCTATCGTACCATCCTTAATCCCTTTAATAAGTTCCTTTATATCCTCTTTTGCCCTCAAAGGTGGATTAACTTTCATATATGTATCGAATGACAGAACGCTCTCCTCATTCAAAGTCAGATGATGAGGAGTAACTTCAGCAGTAACATTAACACCTCTCTTTTTTGCTTTCCTGATCAATTCCACAGAACGCTTTGCACTTGTATGACAGATGTGAAGTTTTCCACCTGTGAATTCAGCCAATTCGATATCTCTCGATACCATCGCACTTTCCGCAACGGAAGGTATTCCGGGTAATCCCGACAGAGTCGAAGAAAATCCCTGATTTATAACTCCTCCACGAGATAGATTTAAATCTTCACAATGTGACAAGATTGGAACATTAAACATACTCGTATATTGCAAAGCAATCCTCATAATTTCAGCATTCATCACTGGCATACCATCATCACTAAATGCTATAGCACCATACCACACGAGGTCGCCAAACTCCGCAATATCCTCACCCTGAGAACCTCTCGTGATTGCTGCAACAGGATAAACATTTACAACAGCATCAGTCTGCGATCTCGAAAGAATAAACTTTATTCCCGTTTGAGTATCAATCACAGGATCGGTGTTAGGCATCGTACAAATACTCGTAAAACCACCTGCTGCCGCACTACAAGTCCCTGAATATATTTTCTCTTTATCTTCTCTTCCAGGAACTCTCAGATGAGTATGCATATCAATTAAACCAGGTACAACATACTTCCCTTTTGCATCGATTTTTTTGACCTTCGAAACTCGAATATTCTTAGCTACTTTCTCAATCTTCCCCTTACTAATCAGAACATCCAGCAATGCATCCACATTATTTGCAGGATCAATTACTCTTCCATTTTTAATTAGTAGTCGTGACACTTTTTTCTCCTCCAGATAAAAGATATAGTATTGACATCCTTGTTGCGACTCCATTTGTTACCTGTTCCGTAATAACAGAATAAGGTCCATCAGCCACATCCTGAGATATTTCAACACCTCTATTAATCGGTCCAGGATGCATAATTAAAACATCATCCTTAGCACACTTGAGTCGCTTTTTAGTTAAACCATATAAAAGTTTATACTCTCTTATACTCGGGAAAAGATTTTTCTTCTGCCGTTCAAGTTGTATCCTCAACAAATTAATCACATCAGCATTTTTAATTCCTTCTCTAAGATCGTAACACACTTCGACACCCAATCTCTCGGCAAAAGAAGGAATCAATGTTTTTGGACCAACAAGAACAACCTTTGCACCCATTTTTGTAAGTCCCCAAATATTGGATCTTGCAACTCTGCTATGAAGAATATCACCAAGTATAGCTACTCTTAATCCTGCAATCCTGCCTTTATGCTCTCGCATAGTGAACAAATCCAGAAGACCCTGAGAAGGATGCTCATGACAACCATCACCAGCATTTATAATTGCCGAACGAAGTCTCTTACTTAATAAATGTGGTGCACCGGGACAAGAATGTCTCATAACAATAAAATCAGAACCCATCGCTTCGATAGTCCTTGCTGTATCAAGTAATGATTCACCTTTTTTCACACTACTCGTCGAAACAGAAAAGTTAATAACATCGGCACTTAATCGTTTGGCAGCTATTTCAAAGGATGTTCTCGTCCTTGTGCTATCTTCAAAAAAGAGATTCACAACCGTTTTCCCCCTCAAAGTAGGAACTTTCTTGATTGTTCGAGTGAATATCTCTTTGAACGCCACAGCATTATCGAGAATAAGCTCAATCTCAGCTTTGCTTATATGCTCAAGACCTAACAAATGCCTGCTTTTAAGTTTCATTTTATTATCTTTCTCCTCATTTAAAATTCGGAATTTTAAAAATCAGACACATAAGAAATTTAATAATTAATAACTCCCAATTATTTCTCATCTAAATCCACCAACAAAACCTCATCCTCACCATCTACCTCTTTCAATCTAACACGAACAACTTGATAGTAATCTGTTTCTATCTTAAGACTGACAAAGTCAGGGTGAATCGGATATTCCCTGAGACCTCTATCAATAAGAATGAAGGCTTTAATAGTTTTCGGTCTCCCAAAATCGATTATTGCATCAAGTGCTGCACGAATCGTTCTCCCCGTGAATATTACATCATCTACAAGGATAATTATTTTATCAGTAACATCAAATGATAAATCGGTAACTCCAACAATAGGCTGTTCATCAATCTGGGACAAATCATCACGATAAAGTGTAATATCAAGTTTTCCTATCGGAATATCCAAATTCGTTTTCTTATCCAGAATCTTTTTTAATCTATAAGCTAACGGAACACCGCGTGTTCTTATACCTATAACTGTCAATTTATTATGGTCTTTCACCGACGACAAAATCTTTAAGGCTTGTTCATCAATTGCGTTTTTCATCGCATCTTCATTCATTATTTTTTTCACTTTATCTATCCTCATTATTTTGTATGTCATCCTGAACTTGTTTCAGGATCTCTTGTTTTTATCCTATTGAGATTCCGAAACAATACTGAATCAAGTTCAGCACAAGGTTCGTAATGACACAGTATAATTCTTTAATATTTTTAAGGTCTCCGATTAATCAATTATCTACTTTGAACTTTTCTTTTCTAAAAATTTCTGATAGCCTATTTTTTCTAACAGTGAATTATCAGTTTTGATTCTTTTAATTTTTTTGCCTCTATAATTTTTCAATTTCGCACAAAGTGACTTATTATTAATCGATAAAATCTCAATTGCAGCCAGAGCTGCATTTATCGCTCCAGCTTTTCCAATAGTGATGGTCAAAACCGGTATTCCCGATGGCATTTGAACCATTGCCAATAAAGAATCAAGTCCGTTAAGAGATGACGAATCCAATGGAACTCCAATCACTGGCAATGTTGTATAGGAAGCGATGACGCCAGGCAAATGAGCTGCGAATCCTGCCGCTCCTATTATAACTTTTACACCCTTTTTCTCAATTTTCTTTATATAATCCTTCAGCAATTCAGGTGTTCGATGTGCAGAAAATATTTTTAAGTCAAATCTAACACCAAATTGGTTTAACGTATCACAAGTATATCGAATAACATTCAAATCCGAATCGCTACCAACAATAACAGATACTATTGGATTTTTCATTGGACCACCTCTCTTAAATTTAATCCTTTCATTTTAAAGCCTTATAGCCAATATCTCTCCTATAATAAATCCCATCGAAATGAATTCTTTTTAAAAGTTCATAATTCCTTTTGATTGCATCTGAGATTGTGCTTTCGAGAGTAGTTAAACCAAGAACTCTCCCACCATTTGTTATTAATTGTCCCTCTTTTTCAGAGACGCCTGCATAAAAAATAATTGTGTCATCATCCTCTTTAACCAAATCACAATTGCTAATCATTTTACCTTTTTCATATTTCCCCGGATACCCATCAGAAGCGGCAATCACGCATACAGCCCATTTCTCTTTCCATTGCAATTCTATCGATGATAAATTATTATGAATTGCTGCATCGAACAATTCGATTATATCATTTTCCAATCTTGGCAATACAACTTGAGTTTCAGGATCACCAAACCGACAATTGAATTCCAACACTTTCGGTCCATCTTTCGTAATCATAAGTCCTGCATACAAAATTCCTTTGTAAACAATATTGCGTTTTCTTAATTCTGCAATTGTAGGTTCCAAGATAGAACTCTGTATCTCTTTCAGCATCTCTTTATCCACAACAAGCGTCGGAGAATACGCTCCCATACCACCCGTATTTGGTCCTCTATCACCATCATAAATTGGTTTATGATCCTGAGATGGTTCTAAAGGCAAAACAGTTGATTCATCCACAAAAGCCAATACAGAAGCCTCTTCCCCTGATAGAAATTCTTCGGCAACCACTTTATTACCAGCAGCACCGAAAACTTTTTTATCGAAAATGTCTTCAAGCTGGCTTTCAGCCTCTTCAAGAGACTTATTGATAGAAACACCTTTTCCAGCAGCAAGTCCATCAGCTTTTAATACAAAAGGTGGTGATAATGTTTTGATAAATTTTAATGCGTCATTTTTATTATCAAAGACTTCAGATTTAGCAGTTGGAATATTAGCAGCATTCATCACATCTTTAGCGAATGCCTTACTCCCCTCAAGCATAGCTGCTTTTTTATTCGGACCAAATATTTCCAATCCATTCGATTCAAAAGCATCGACAATCCCGTTAACTAAAGGAACCTCTGGTCCAACAACAGTCAGATCAATTTTTTTGTCTTTAGCGAAATCAACAATAGAATCGAATGAAGATGAAAAATCGATATCCACACATTTCGCTCTTTTTGTGATGCCCGCATTTCCAGGACAACAGTAAACTTCACTCACCAACGGACTTTTAAGTATCTTCCAGACAAGACAATTTTCTCTTCCTCCACTTCCTATAACGAGTAATTTTTTCTTACTCATCGATAAAAACCTTTCTACTTTTAATCCGAACTTTTCCTTTTGAGATTAAGTCAATCGCCCTTGAATAAAGCTTATGCTCTTCTTCTAATATTCTATCAGCAAGCAGTTCCTCTGTATCATCCTGATAAACTGGAACAACTTGTTGAAGGATAATTGGACCTGTATCAACGCCTTCATCTATAAAATGAACAGTGCAACCGGAATATCTTACGCCGTGTTCAACAGCTTGCTTTTGCGCATCCAGTCCTGGAAAAGATGGGAGCAGTGCAGGATGAATATTAATAATTTTATTTTTGAATGCTTCAAGAACAGGGTTGCCTACAATCTTCATATATCCTGCGAGACAAACTAAATCAATTTCTCTCCTTTTTAGCTCTTCAGCAACTGCCTTATCGAACTCATCACGAGATGAAAATTCTTTAATGTTAAAATAAACAGTTTCGATATTATTCTCTCTTGCTATCTCAAGTGCCTTCGCAGATTTTCTATCACTGATTAGAACATTGATTTCAATATCAAGGTTCCCAGATTTAACATTGTTCAGAATTGCCTGAAAATTAGAGCCTCTTCCCGATGCTAAGATGGCAATTTTAAATTTCTTTTCCATTTCTCTGTAACAGAACCTCTCTTTTACCTTTGTAAACTGTCCCAATTAAATGAGCTTTAAACTTCATCCTTTTAATAATACTTAATGTATCTTTTACATCCTTCTCTGAGACAACCAGAATCAATCCGACACCCATATTAAATGTCTTGAACATTTCTGATAGATTAATGTTTCCATATTCCATTATTTTCCTGAAAATAATCGGTTGAGTCCAATTCTGAATATCAATTATCGCCTTACAATTTTGAGGTAGAATCCGCACCAAATTCCCTTTGATTCCACCTCCTGTTATGTGAGCCATTCCTTTAACTTTAACATTCTTAATTAGTCCTTGAACTATCTTCACATAAATTTTAGTAGGAGTAAGAAGAACATCGCCTAAAGGTTTTTTCATCCCTTTCAACGGCTTATGCAGATTACATTTGTGAGTTTTTAGGAAAACTTTCCTTACCAAAGAATATCCATTACTATGCAAACCACTTGATCCAATACCAATAATAACATCGCCTTGTTTTATATTTGAACCATCAATGATATTGTTC
>CAZYWQ010000118.1:0-4148 GCA_964651675.1 uncultured Candidatus Sumerlaeota bacterium
TAGAGTCACGGGAATAGACGCTTATACATTTTATATTAAATATTATGCTTTGTTAGGATTGAAACGGGAACTTGAAAAGGCATTATCCGAGGGAAAAAAATCTGCTGATATAGTGGATAAAGAAACGGATAATCCGAGATGGGAACATGAGCGAAAGATATTGAAGGCAGAATTACCGGATAGTGATACAAAAGCGAATTTAAAATTGCTTGTTGAGATGCAAGAGACCATTGCGAAATCAGTTCAGGTATCGAAAGAAAAAGATGACAAAAGAGGAGCGAAAACGATCAAGGATTACGCCATTGCCCACAAACCAGCATCAGAAGATGGATTTGTAAAAGAGACCTGGGAAGTCACAAACAAAATGAAACCATAAATAGAAGAACTACTGAAAAAGCTTTAGAAACATGTAGGGAACGGTCGCGACCGTTCCCTACAATGTAATGCGACATAAATGTCGCATTACAATAATTTAATATGGGATCTTCATTTTATCGAGAAATTTTTCTCTGAGAATATCATATCCTATTAACTCGATGTTTTTCTCTTCAATCACTTTTTTTAGCCTTGGATCGCACAGTGCCATTGTCTCAGCTTCTCGATGAACCGACATATTTTTTAATCCGTGCGGATGAACATCTTTTAATGCTGCCATTTCTGGAGTATTCATCCCCGGATGGCAAACGGTCAGATATATTCCCGGATCTTTAAGCTTCCCTATTCCTTTTACTAAAACATCAGCTTTTTTATCTGGATCTATATCGTAGATGCCGACCTTGTCTACTTCACTAAACCATCGTGAAACAGCCAATCCATAGTCTTTGGCAATCTGCGTAAAGCGTTTTTTCATTTCAGGAGTTTGAACAGCAGCACCCATATGGTGGTCAATGTAAGATACTTTCAATCCCTTTTTCAGTGCGAGATCAACCTGAGCGCGTAATTCCTTTTCGACCTCATCAACATTAGGATTATTAGCCCTAAACTGTTTACAAGTCGGAAAAAATTTCCCCCACTCATCTACAAGTGTTGGAACCTCACTATACGGCAACACAGGTCCCCATCGATATGGAGTCCATTCACTGTTTAGACAGGTATGAACACCGACACTAATCTCAGGATGTTCTTTTAGAATCTCTACCGCCTCATCCAACCAAGGAGTATTTACCATAACTGAAGCAGCACTAACACAACCTTCTTCGGCAATTTTCTTGAAAGCCATATTGGCAGCGTGACAGAAACCTATGTCATCTACTCGGATTACCAGGCGAATTTTATCGTCATTAAACAAATTCATCGGTTTTTTAACCTCTGTTTTTTCATCATTGGAATTAGATGAAACATTTTCTTTTTCTGCAAGAATAATTATTGGGAATAATAAAAATATAATCAGCAATAATGGTAATCGACGCATTGTCTTCTCCTTTTTCAAAAAATTTTTACAAAATAAAAGTTTTTGTTAGGACAGGACGATGTCCTGTCCCTACACTTCAACAAACTATTTCTTAGCCACGAAAGTAATATTACTCTTCGTAGCTTATTTTTTTATATCATTAATTGCCTTAAGTCCCTGTTTTGCTTCAGTGTAATCCGGTCTTATGTCTAAAGCCTCCTTATAGTGTTTGATAGCCTCATCCCAATTTTGTTGTTTAGCTAAACAACTGGCAAGATGATAATGGGCATTTGCATATTGTGGATCAATTGAAATCGCTTTACAAAAGTGATCAGCAGCTTCATCGAGTTTTCCATTTTTGAAAAGTGCAACTCCCAGATTATTATGTATTTTTGCCTGTTGCGGATCGATTCGTAATGCTTCGTTATAATGCACAATGGCTTCATCAAGCTCACCACGAGCATTTGAAATGTTGCCAATGAAGGCGTGAGCAACCCACGCATTCGGATTTTTTGATAATGTATAGCGAAATAATGTCTCTGTATCTATATAAATTTTTGTTTGATTATAAGTTAATATACCCAAAACCAAAAGTAATATAACAATGATGCAAGAGAGTATCCACTGACTTAATTTATTCAACCTTTCAGCTACTGAAACTACAATTGATGAAAACAATATGATCAATCCTGTGCTTGCAAGATATTGAAAGCGGTCTGCAACAAAGGAATGTGCCATAAAGCCATAGTTCACAAATCCGAGTATTGGCAGAAGTGTAATGATGAAAAACAAAATCAGAAGAAGTGGACCCTTCCCCAACTTTTTTCTTTTTAGTCCCAACACTATGAGAACTAATATTAGCGCGAAAGGAAATATATATTGCCATAATGAAGATGTATTAATCTCCCATTTGGGATAGACTGGTAAAAGGTTTAGTGGTAAGAGTAATTTCCCAGCATAAAACCAAATTGCCCGACTTGCTATCAGAAATCTGCCAATTAGGAATAAATCCGTCTCAATCGGTTTAACTTGCTGGTAATGCAAAACATCTATTAAGGTGATGACAATGGAAATGATAAAGAAAGGTATTAAGAGCGCAAAATCGTGAAATCGGAGTCGATCGTTTTTCCAAAATAAATAAAGCAAGATTGCTATCGGAAGAGTTACAGTGATTGATTTACTCAACATTGCACAAACAAAAAGTAATACCGAAAGCAAATAGAAAATCCATTTTCGATTTTTATAAAAGTGAACAAAAGTCAAAAGTGATAAAAAGTAAAACAAGCAAGACAAAACATCCTTGCGCTCTATAACCCAGGCAGCGGATTCGGTATGAACAGGATGCAAGGCAAAAATTGCGGATGCTAAGATAGCTCCTTTGATTTTCAAACGCATTAGCAATAACCAGAGGACAATTGCATTAGCAATGTGTAATAGGACATTCACCAAATGATAACCAAAGGGATTAAGTCCCCATAGATGATACTCAATCCAGAACATCGAATAAACAAGGGGCCAATAATGCTTTTCATACTCTGATACTGCGGATGGTTCGGTCCAGATTTTCAATAAGCCATCACCCGTTCTAATAAATGGATTTTCTGTTAACGCCTTATCATCCCAAACAAATCCGGATCGAAGTGCTGGAATATAAGCGATAATTGTAGCAAAAATAATTAATGTTATACCAATAGTAATTTGGATGGTTGCGGTTTTTGTTAATTTTGATTTTGCGGATTGTTTATTAAAAGATTCATCAGAAGAGGTTGGTGTGTTTTCAAGCATTTTGACTTTATTATCTATTATTAATTTTATTATACTCTGCCATTACCTTTTTCATATCTTCCCAGACATCTTTTTTCCCATGAGGATTGCGAAGTAGATATGCAGGATGATATGTAGGCATAAACTTGATATTATTATACGAATACCAATTCCCACGAAGTTTCGTAATAGGTGTCTTTGTTCTTAGCAATGTTTGAGCCGCACATCTGCCAAGTGCCACGATAATTTCAGGCTTAATAATATTAAGCTGTCTGATCAGATAAGGTTCGCACTGCATTATTTCAATATCCAAAGGATCTCTATTTTCAGGAGGTCTACATTTGATTATATTGCCAATAAAAACATCACTGCGACTTAACTTCATCGCCATAATAATTTTAGTTAATAGCTCACCAGCACGACCAACAAATGGTCGACCCTGAACATCTTCTCGATACCCCGGCGCTTCTCCTATAAATATTAGTTTGGAATCAGGACTACCTTCTCCGAATACTGTATGTCTTCTATTGTGACATAGGCTACATTTCGTACAAACCGACACTTCCTGTTCTAATTCCTTTAATAACATTTCTTTGCTCATAAGTATTTCAACACCATTTTCTTTTAGAAAATTTAAGTATTCAACAAAATTGGGATTCATTACTATCGAACTCTTCAATTTTTATGCGTACAAAATACTTGATTTTAAATTGTTAAAGTCATTATAAATCATTGACATTTCAGTCAATGTGATAAAATATGAGTTGATTATTCATTCTTAGAATGTAATTAATCAACAAGATTTTTAGAAAAGTTAATCGAAAAGAATCTGAGGGCTTGATGATTCTGAAGAAACAACCTCTGTTAACAAAACTGCTCATATTTTTTATTTTAATCTTCATTCTTTTCTTACTAATTGATTGGGTATTTGGTATTATTTTTATTGAGAAAAGTATAAGAAATACTCCCAAGGCAGTCGGACAACAATTTATCA
>CAZYWQ010000118.1:4158-5178 GCA_964651675.1 uncultured Candidatus Sumerlaeota bacterium
ATCTTTCGCCTCATCAAAAGATTTCCAAACTGAGAACAATTTATCATAAAAATTGTAGCATTTTTTATTTCGATGTTGATTTATGCATTGCTGTTATATCTTTCGACGAAACCTCTGGGAAAAGTCGCTGAGCAGATGAAAAAACTTGCGGAATCACCGAGTGCATTCTTTCTTGATGTCCCCAAGGATTCCTTCTTAGCAGAAATAATCATAAGTATAAATCGATACATAGAGAAAAATGAGAAAAAACTCAATATGACACAGATGATTAAGCGTGTTGTTACCGAAAAGGCATCTCTTGCTGAAACGGATACGATGACAAAACTGTATAATAAAAATTACATCTTTGAATTTTTACCTTATGAAATTGCTCGCACAAAAGCCCTTAATGAACAACTAACCATTTTGATGTTAGATGTCGATGACTTCAAACATTATAACGATACAAATGGACATCCAGAAGGAGATAAAGTCCTTATTGAAATTGCCCAGATATTGATAAACACGACTCGTGATAGAGACTTTTGTGCCCGATATGGAGGTGAAGAATTCCTTGTTGTTCTTCCAAAAGCAACTGTAGATACAGGTCAGCATATTGCAGAAAGAATTAGACAAACAATCGAGAACACTCAGTTTTTCAATGAGGAATCTCAACCGGGTGGAAAGTTAACCATAAGTATCGGACTTGCTGGATTTCCCGAACATGGAGAAGATGTGAATACTCTCATCAAGAAGGCTGATCTTGCCCTTTACTATTCGAAAAAAGAGGGTAAGAACAGAGTCTCAACCTTTGGACAAGGTGTTTTTAGCCAATAAATTATAAATGTAAGATACACTCTAAAAGGAGGATTAGTAATACTATGAAAGAAGGAGATAAAGCGATAAAGATATTACTGTCTATAATTGCCATTTTGCTACTAATTATCACACTCCAATTAAGTTTCGGTGTTCCGATAACAAATAATGCAATGGCAGCATCAAGATCAAGTCAATCGGATGAGGTGGTTTTCAAAATCGAAG
>CAZYWQ010000118.1:5188-7583 GCA_964651675.1 uncultured Candidatus Sumerlaeota bacterium
GTCAAATTCAGGCTGAAAATATCAAAGATATAAAATTACTAAGTGATCAACGAACATTCATTGTTCAATTAAGAGATAATGCAATCATCTATCGTATCGTAAAAGAGGAAGCTTATTAATAAACTCGTGTTGCAGTTGAAAAATTGTTGATTTCTAAAAGTACTCAAACCGGCAATACGATTAAAAGAAAGACCAGTGTTGAATTGAAGAAGTAGAAATCGGACCTGCATAGACATATTTTACTGCATCTGCTCGAAAAATCTCACCTGGTGCTGTGCATAAATAATCATTCAATGCCACATTCGATAGCGAACCAGCATCACAGGCATACTTGCCAAGATACAACCAATCTATAAGTGGCAGAGATTGGTCGACACTGACTTCAGCGGAACCATATTTATAAGTAATAATCGCATTAATATTGGATGCGTTGGAAGATTCCACATCCCATATCGCATAAATGTAGTAGTCACCTTCATAAGGCAATGCTGGAGTGAAAGTTGCACTATCAGAATGTGTCGAAGCAGGATCGGTAACTATCATAGAGTAATCATCATAGAGCTGCTTTGAAAAACAATCGTCTGTATCACTTGACCAACTTCCGATTGTTGTAAAAGAAGCCCCTGTTGGGTAATCATCCGCTTCGATGACCTGTCCAATACACTTCGAGATTGTCCAGACCTCAACACCCATCGCCGCAAGTTCTGGTGCCATTTCGGTAAGTGCATCCGCAGTATCAGTGCGCACATGCCCGATTGCAAGATGAGGAATGTGCGGTGCGTAGAGTGCACGAGTTGCTAAATTTCTAATAAGCTCTTTTGCCTCATCTTTGTTATTTCCATCAATAAAAAGGTCCCTTTCACCTGTCAGCAATCCATTATCTTTAGCCACATCATACGCTACTGATTTGGTATAAGTGCGACTATCATAAAAAAATAGATTTCTTGCCTTAAGCTCTTCCATACATACCTGCATTTTATCTGTTTGTTGAGTAACAAGAGAGCCTGTGTGATTATTCATACCGACGATATGAGGTAAAGAATCAAGATTAGTTGTTACTGTAGTCCTTACCTGTTCAAGAGTCATATTATCTCTGATCCAACCAGATCCACTTGGATTTGGATTGCTTATATATCCCATAGGTTGATGAAGAATAACTTCAGATCCCTGGTTATATATTTCTTCGGCAGTCTGATTTGTGTAACTCTGATATGGCATAACAGCAATTGTCAACTTAAAGGGCAAGCGAAGCATTTTGTATATTGGTGTGGATGAACTCAGCGGATTAACAATACCTGCATCGTCAATGCAAATACCAATATGAGGAGGAATTGTAGTAGATGGCGGAGAAGCAGAAGTATTGAGTGTGATTCGCAAGGCATCAACACTTATTTTTGAACCGCTTCCAGTCCAATAATCAGATATATTTATAACACAAACACGATTAATGTTGAAAGTGCCTAAACTATGCCAACCAGCTCCTGCATAGTTCAGATTAACGGTTATGTCCGATATGCCATCGGAACAAATAACCTGATAGTGAGTATCTGATGCATAATCATCGTTATCTGCCCAGGTCTCAATCTGATAATTCCCTTCGGGCAAACCCTCAGCAATCCATCGTGCTTGATTAGTCCCCGTACCAGGACCATCGATTGTGAAATAATAGTATCCTACATATGAACCCGAATAACTGAGAGTCCAATCTCCACTCAATAATTCGAAGCAAGGATCTTCGACATCAAGAATGATTTGATACGATTCATCCTCAGCAATAGGCTGGAATTTATACTTATTATATTCTTCAGCGCCGATCTGATTTTCCTTATTTTTTTGCGCGAATCCTGTTGTTGTTATCAAAAAACATAATAAAATCAGAAGACATTGTCTTCCTAAATTCATATTCCACTTATTAATCATATACAAATACTTCCTTCCTAATCAGAGTAGTGGTCACATTTATGCAACATTGGCTATTAAGTGTTATAAATTTATCATTGAGATAATGGAAAATTTTTATCAATGTCCTGTTTGCAAAATACGAAACAGTAAATACAATTTGATGTCAAGTACCATTTGTACTGATGGTTTAATTTTCGAAAAAATGTCATTGGTCCAAATTGACATTCAGGTTTTTACGGCATTCGAGAGCTTCATCAATAGGAAATGCAGGCTTCAGATGTAATATTTCTCCTTCCTCTGTATTAGTTCTGAATCCAATTTGCACATATCGTTCCTTCATCAGTATACGCTTGGCAGGGTCATAACCAGATGCTTTTTTCTTCTCCTCAAATTTTTCTTCAGCTTCACGCAATGCAGATTTAAGTTCAGCAAGACTATTAACAGGCTTTTCATTTACACTTTCGATGATAAACCAGGATGTTGAGATTTTAAT
>CAZYWQ010000119.1:0-7581 GCA_964651675.1 uncultured Candidatus Sumerlaeota bacterium
GTACTTGAGCGTTGCATCAGAACGCTTGCAGCGGGCTTTGTTCCTTCTACCTGATAAAAATAATCCAATTTGAAAACATTCGGATTTTGATTTAATATTTCCGAAAGAGCGTTGGTTATCGGATTATCAGATGTTCCTTCTGATGTAACCACATAAAATGTTTCTTCTCTTGCTTTGGAAGGATGATCATTGAGAATAAATGGAAGAAGCGCTTCCAATTTTGTGTTTTTGTAATCCGAAGATGCGAATATGTTGTATCCACCGATTATTAATAATCCTCTCCCCTTTTCACTCACATATTTGTCAATCATTTCGAGTTGTTTATCGGATAAAATTGTTCTTTGAAGATCACCGAGAATAAGCACATCAAAATTTTCGAGTTCTGCTAATGTTTCTGGAAAACCGTTGGCGAATTTTTGAACTTCCTTACCTTGAAGATAAATCTTATCCGCACCTGTTCTTATGATGAAGGATGGTTCTATGAATGGAATTTGTTCGAGTAGCTTTTTGAGAAATTTGTATTCGTATCTTAGCGAACCTTCGACATATAAAACTTTTATTTTCGGATTAATCACATTTGTATAAAAGGTAAATGAATTGTTTTCTGAGAGTTTTTCATCAGGAAACTCACCAAGATCGATTGTATATTTATGAAAACCAAGTTCATCAGCCTTCAACTTGATATTCACCAACTTGTCTTCTGGTGCGTTTATGGGGACTTCCTCGCTGGCAATTGTTTTTTCATTTTCTTTAATTGTGAGAGGGATGCTGATGTTACTGTATCCTGAATTTTTGATGTAGATGTCCACTGGTACAGTCGAATTTAGGATAGGCGTTTTGTTTAAAGAAATTTTTTCGATGCCAATATCTTTGAAATGAACTATGTCCGTAGATTTACTTCCAACGGCAATAGGGTAAATGGGAATGCCAATTGATTTTGCTGACGCAACCACATCTTCGACACTGTTATCAATACCATCAGAAAAGAGGATGATGCCTGTGAGATTGTTCTGGTCAGTAAATGCGGGAACTGATTCAAATGCGTTTGAAATATGTGTTGCATATCCATCGGCTACTAAATTTGGAATTTGCGTTTTATCTTCCAATGGTTGTAAATCAGAATTGAATTTGTATAATGAGACAGAACAAATCTCATTAAGCTTATCGATAATTCTGTCTTCACTGAGTAATAAAACCTCTTTCACAGCATCAATTCGCGACAATCCAGCAATCGAGTCTTTCGTAGCCATACTCATTGATGAATCTATGAATACTCCAACTTGAGTTCCACTTTTTGCAGATTTCGTGTAACTCAAAATTGGATTCAGAAGCATAAAGATGAGAAAGATAAGCGCTATAATCTTCAGGAGGATAGTGAGATAAAATGATTTAGGATCTAATATTGTTTTTACTTTTTTGAAAGAGATTATAACAAGAATTATTCCTGTCAGGGAAATAAGTATCGTTGGCACTAATGGGTAGATAGTAGATAGTGTTAATTTGAGTTCTTCCATATTTATCTCGCAAAAAATCCCTGCTGAACTTTTTGTTTTTTATTTGGAATTAATGAATTGGATACAATGCTTTCGGTTACAAAACAAACTACTGCTAATAATAAAAGTATATCCCACAACGGATACTCATCAGGATTGGTTTTGAGAGTCCTTATGAGTTTCTTGGGATTCGTGTAGACTTTGTAATTGTTGTTAAAATATTGTCTTAGTTCATCCTCTGGAATTTCCTTCAAGTTGCCTTCTGATGGGTCTGTATTGACAACAAAACTGTATTCCTTTGTTTCATTTTGAGAAGCGGTCGTTAATTTGTACATTCCGGGAATGTCAGTTTTATTATAAATGATTCCTGATTTTAGAATTGATGAGTCGTCGATGTAAGCAGAAGTATTTTCAGAATTGGTTAGTTTTATGTAAGTAGAATCATTTTCTAAAAATGGTTTAATATTTATTGGCATTCCAGCTAATACCGATTCAATGTGCGCCTCAGCCATTAACATATATTTAAGTGTCTCATATATTATGGGCAAAAATAAAGGTTTGGTCGGGAGATTGTTCCATTTTGTATTGCAGGTTGTCGCAAATATGATGGATTTGCCCAAGCCATAATTTGTTTCCATTATCAATGGATCAGCGTTATCATAATATGCGATTACTTTTGTCTCGGATAATTCACTTGGGATGTATGTTTGGTAACCTTTGAAAAATTTTATTGTGCCAAAATCGATTTCGGATTGGTTTTTGAAAAATGAAAATATGGGATGATCATAATCCACCTTGCCGATTCCAACAGAATGAGAGTGTTCTTCGGCGTTTCCCCAAATTCCACGCAGTTCTAATGGAAATATCGATGATGGTTTGTATAGCTCATTACCTGCTTCGTTAATTACATTATCTCCGAGAAAAAATATAACATTTCCACCTTGATAGATATATTTTTCGATACGATTGACATTCTCTTTTGATAAATTCTGAACATTTGCGATGATGATAATTTTATATTCAGAAAGATCTAATTTTTTTATTTCATCAGGTGAGTATTCATCGCAAATGAAATTACTATTTGTGATTTCAGTATTGTGCGATTTAGGATTCAGAGCGGTTTTGAGGAAAAATGTTTCATCAAGAAGAGGATTCTGGGAAATAGAACCGCTTAATAGGAGAATTTTGATTTTATCGAATATCTCGACAATAAAAAATCTCTGATTATCAGGATTGAGATATTTGTCATCGATAGTTACCTTGCACAAATATTTTCCTGGTGAAGGAAAAGAATAATTTAATGTTCCATCTGATGATGAGTTCGGTTCAATCGTAATCTCCTCACTATCAACTCTGTTTTCATTAATCCAAAGATTAGCAACTGTAGTTTCCTGGCGATTACCATAGTTGCGGGTATTAAAATGAATTTTCATTTCTTCATCGACGAATGGTAATGCTATGGACGAGGATATTTTTTCTAATGAAAGATTATTTATTGACCCATCGCTAATGTTTAAAATGTAAAAATTTGTATTGTCAGGAAATTCGGTGCTCATTTTCATATCTCTGAAAGCGTTAGCTTGCATATCGGATATGATGACAACATCGTTTGTGGTGGTATTTGCTTTTTTAATTAGTTCAGAAGCCTTTGTGAAAGCGGTTGTGAGCGGATTGGAAGTGTATGAACATTTCAAATTTTTTAATTCTTCTGCCAATCTGTAGGATTTATAAGTGATGGAAGAAAACCTATCGGACTTTCCACCGCTTGATAAAATCAAAGCGGACTTATCGCCTTCTCCCAAGTTTTTTAGTATATCGGAAGCTATTGCTGAAGCTTTCTCGAAGAGTGTTATTCCTCCAATATTTTTTGACATACTATACGAGTCATCAAGAATGATTATTGTCGTCTTATCACCTTTTTTCTGAGTGTCTTGTGGTTTGTTCCCGATGATGGGTTTGGAAAAGGCTAAGACGAGAAGCGCAATTATTAGCATTCGCAGAATTAAAGAGATGAGGTCTGTAATTCTTTTGCGATGAGTTGTGCGTTTATCGATTGAGAGGAGAAATCGTGTGGTGCTGAAATAAATTCTTCGACTTCTTTGTCTATTTATCAAATGAATTACGACAGGGATGCCAACTGCAATTAGTCCGATCAGGAAAGCGCTATTTAGAAAATAAATACCGAACATTATCCAATTCTCGTTCTTTTCGAAAGGTATGTTATCAAGGAAATATCAAGAGGAGTTGCGGTTGATATAGGGAGATAATCGATGTAGTGTTCTGCACATTTGCTTTTGTATTGATTGATAAATGAGTTAATATTTTTCTGATAATATTCCCTGATAAATTGAGGAAAGACTAAAATCTTTTCATTTGTTTCGAGGTCGACAAATTCCGTAAGTGAATCAAACGAAAAATCCAATTCCTCTTTGTCAAGAATATGAAAAATAATCACTTCGTGTTTTTTGTGTCTAAAATGAGCCAATCCTCTGGCAACCGTATCAGGCTCGTCAATCAGGTCTGATATGACAATGATCAATCCTCTCCTTTTTATTCTTTCGGCAAGGTTATGAAAGGCGTCAGTGATGTTGGTGTCATTCTCACTCTTGATTCGTTCTAATTCGATGAGAATATTTTTTAAATGTGTTGGATTACTTTTAGGTGGAATGAATTTTCTGATTTTGTTATCGAATGTAATAAGTCCAACGGAATCTCGTTGTCTAATCATCAAATATCCGAGAGAAGCGGCTAAATAGGAAGCATATGTCATCTTGTTCATTTTTTTTCCGTAAAGCATCGATCGACTTGTATCGAGTATGATGTAGCATTTCAGATTTGTTTCTTCCTGAAACTCCTTGATGAAATATTTATCACTTTTTCCAAATACTTTCCAGTCAATCCAGCGCAAATCATCTCCTGGACTATATTCGCGGTATTCGGAGAATTCAACGCTGAAGCCTTTGAACGGACTTTTATGCAGCCCTGAGATAAATCCTTCGACTACTAGTCTCGCTATCAAATTAAGATTCGAGAGTTTGGCAAGAAGGATTGGATCTAAATATTTATATCTTGTTCTCATTTTAATTTTATAAGTATTCCTTTTCATCGGGTTCTTTTACAAATTGGAGCAGTTTATCAACGATGTCTTCGGTTGTAACACCTTCTGCATCGGCATTGAAATTGGTGAACATTCTATGTCTGAGAACAGGTTTGGCAACGGCTTTCACATCATCGCAGGATACATTGATGCTGTTGTTCAGAAGGGCTCTCGTTTTTGCACCGAGTATTAAATACTGAGTTGCTCTCGGTCCACATCCCCAACTTACCCATTGCTTGATGAATGGAGGCGAATCACCATCTTTGGGTCGTGTGCATTTGACTAATTTGGTGGAGTAACTCACGACATAATCGGAAACGGGTATCTGTCTGACTATAGATTGAATTGTTAAAACATCCTCAGCGTTTATTACTTTATTAACTGATGGCAATAATTCACCAGTCGTTGCTTTGATGATTTCTTTTTCCTCTTCAAAGGATGGATAATCTATCATAATGTTAAACATAAATCTGTCCAATTGCGCTTCTGGTAAGGGATATGTTCCTTCCTGCTCAATTGGATTTTGTGTCGCAAGGACGAAAAATGGTGGATCGAGAGTATATGTTATGCCCCCTGTTGTGACTTTGTATTCTTGCATCGATTCGAGTAAGGCAGATTGTGTTTTGGGAGGTGTTCTGTTGATTTCATCGGCAAGTATAATGTTTGCGAATATCGGTCCCTTTATAAATTTTAATGCGCGCTTTTTGGTTGCCTGGTCTTCTTCTAAAATATCTGTTCCGATAATGTCACTCGGCATTAAATCAGGTGTGAATTGAATTCTCTTGAATTCAAGGTCCATTATTTCGGCAATGGTTTTGACGATGAGTGTTTTTGCAAGACCAGGAACTCCTGTTACTAATGTATGTCCTTTTGCGAACATACAAATTAATATTTCTTCGATTACATTGTCCTGACCAATGATGACCTTTTTAATTTCTTTTTGGATTTTTTCTTTAAGGTTGGAGAATTTTTCTAGTAAGTTCATATCAAACTTTTTCTCGTTCATATTTGCTCCTTATTTTTCAATATTGGGAACGGTCACGACCGTTCCCTACAACTACGATGGACAAAATACAACTACGATGGACAAAATGGACTACAATGGACAGAACGATGTTCTGTCCCTACAGAAAATATATTAATGGGTCATAGAGTAAACAATCAGATTAGTGCCTAATTTGAAAGCATATTCCTGATCAACAGATTTTACAAATGGATGATCTTCTCTCTCCCAGGCACATCCGAGACATAATGACGAATAGATTACACAGGTGAAACCATCTATCGTTATTCCTTCTAAAGTCGGTATGAAATAATGTTCAGGATTTGAGGTATTCAACTTGTAATTTTTTAAATCGAAATGGGAATTGTACAAGGGATGATCGGGATTGATACTTTCCAATTTATGGTTTTTGAAAATGGGAATTATTTCTCTGCGAAAGGCATTATCAAATGCAATCATATTGCAACAATTACTGACCAGTAAAAATCCACCATTCTCGATATATTTTTTTAAATTTTCTTTTGCCAGATCGGATAGATGAAAATCGAAATGTCCGGTAAGATACAAAAATGGATATTCAAAAAAATCTTCTTTTGCCAGATCGATCGCAACTCTTTTATATTTCACGAAACCGCTTGTATTATGAGATACTTCTTTCATAAGATTGGAAATAGCGGCTGGATCAGGATCCCAGTCTCCATTGTGCATTACCTGGGCAATCGTGATATCAGGATGTGCTTCTGTATCATCGGTGTATACTCTATTAATAGCAAGTGACCGACCCAATTTGTAATAACTCAGCACATAAGAGAGTATGTTCACTCCGAGTTTTTTTGCATCTCCAATTGTGACTCTTTGACCGTGATCGTGAGTATGATTATCCCAACCACAGCTCAAATCAAATTCGGTCAGAATCACAGCGGTTCTGCATCCGATATTTATTCCTTTAAGTTTTGGAACATCATAGAAAATATTATTTTTACCGATCTTATATTGTACTTTTTGGATGTTAAAGTGAGAGCGAAATAGAGGATGGTCCTGTGGCAGATCGAAGAAAGGTCTATCAGGGAAGATTTTAGCGAATTCTCTTTTGAATGAATCAGCAAATGGTTTCTGACCACAGCAGGCATCTCCCAATACATATCCTCCATCGAGGACATATCTCCTGATTTTTTTCTGTTCTGTTTCGGATAGTGTAAATGCTTCGTGACCTGTGAAGTAAAGTATCGGCGTTCTGCCTGGTTCGTAATTAAATTTGTCCAGTTTGAGTACCTCAGAACCGTAGTTGATTCCTAATTCTTGTCGAGCATATCGCAATAGACCTTTTGTATCACCCGGATCTGTTGTCCAATCATCATATTTATAAGTGGTACCATCATCTCTAACACCGATCTTCGTTACTCCGTAATTAATTTTACCGATTAATATAGGAGCTGCAGGCTGACGCTTTTTTTCTGTTCTTCTAAGAGGAGTAACTGGCAAGGGTAAGGGTGGAAACGATTCGGCGGCTTTTCTCCTTTGAGGTTTTGCAGGTGGTGGTGGACCGCAAGATTTCTGAGCTGGTAATTCCAACATCAGTAGCAGCAGAGAAAAATATATGATTATTAATCGGAGTATTTTTGTTCTTCCTATGAGCATTTTGATACTCCTCGAAATGAAACTGTTGGTTTTTTTATAATCAAATTTTTAGACTGACAAGTCTTAAATATTGTTTAATATAATAGTCCTTTGAAATAATTAAACAAAAATCAGTTGAAAACAATCATTATTTCAGGAACAATTTCAATATAAAAAATGTCTAATTAATAGGATAAAATAATTGGTCTCGAACAAAGATTTATCTGGATTAAGTGAAGCTGACATTGTTGAATCCCTAAAAAGTGGCGATGCGGATGCATTGAAGATAGTTATGGAAATGCATCAGAATGGCATCTTTAATATCGCATATCGTATGATAGGCAATTATGAAGATGCTACGGAAGTAACTG
>CAZYWQ010000120.1:0-7556 GCA_964651675.1 uncultured Candidatus Sumerlaeota bacterium
CTTCTCGATGTTGTACAGAACTGCCATGAAACCTCAAAACCTTTTCGCCCTATATTTGTCTCAATTGAAATAATTTTTATGTTTGGCAGAAGTTAAAATTCACTATACGAAAATGAAAAGAATAAAAATATTACTCGTAGATAATGATGGGAAACATCTAAAACTAAACAGAGAATTCCTTAAACGAAGTTTAGTATCTTCTTCTGTTATTATCTCAAAAGACATAACAACAGCTTTAGAACTTTTGAATAGGGAAAGGTTTGATGTTCTAATTATCAAACATTCCCCACCTGTATTAAATTCTTTTCCTGTTCTATCCAGATTGGAAGAAATAAATTCTTCCATCATTCCCATTGTCCTTATTAAAAAAAGTAACAAAAGGCTTATAGAAAAGTTAATCCATTTGCACTGTACAAATTACTTACCTACAACTCGCAATTATTATCAACAATTACCGCAACTTGTCTTGAGGTGCGTTGAAAAAACCAAAGCACTCGAAAGTAAAAAAGCTCTTGAAAAAGAACATAAAAATCGAATTGAACATTTAGAAGTATGCAAAAGGTATTTCGAAGACATTGTTAACGCTACCCATTTTGTTATTTACACAACTGACAAAGATTTAAAAATAACCGGATTCAACAAATCTTTCAGGGGATTCATCAAATCCAATAATCTATCGAATAAAGTCCAGTCTCTCATAGGTGCTCCCATTCTGACCCTTTTCAAACTCGATGCTGAAGACGATCTCAAGCATAATCTCAATCAACTAATCAGTAACAAGAAACGCTACTTCTATTATGAATTTAGCTATACTTATAGAAGGAATAAAAGTTTTTATGATATGCTTGTTAATCCAATTAAAAGTGGCAAGCAAGTTACAGGATTAGTCTTTTTAACGAAAGATATAACAGAAAGAAAAATCATAGAAAATAAAATTAAAGAATCAGAACAGAATTATCGTACTTTGTTCGAGAACATTGATGAGCTTATCTTCAGATCCGATGATAAGGGGAATATATTATTTATTAATAAATCTGTTGAGAAACTTCTTGAATACTCAGGGAAATATCTTATATCCAAGCCATCCAAACTGCTTAAATCTATTCACCCTGAAGATTATGAAATGATACGATCAGTATTTGATAAGTACGATAAAGGATTGAAAACCTCCAAGAGTGAACTCGAATGTAGGCTTATCACCAAAAAAAACCAAACAATATACTTAGGTGGTACAATTTATCCAAGACTAAATGAAGATGGAAAATTTATAGGCTTTGAAGGAGTCGCTCAAGACATAACGGAAAAGAAAAAGGCTGAAATAAAAGAAAAAACACTCCAGTTAGAATTACAGAACAAGTCGAAACTCGCTTCGATAGGCAAACTCGCAGCTGGCGTTGCTCATGAAATTAATAATCCATTAGGTGCATTATCCGGTGGAATCGAAGTACTAAAAGAAAGATATCATAACGACTCTTATCTTATAGATCGACTCAAAAAAATATCAAAGATAACCGAAAGAATCACAAAAATTGTCGATGGATTACTTTACCTTTCTCGCCAAAAAGCACTTAAAAAAGAATACACTAACATTAACAATATGATTGATGATTCTATTGAGACATTTAAAGATTCTATCCGTGAAAAATCCATTAAGTTAAGAAAGAAAATCAAAATCGTCAAAAACCTTACCCATAGTTTACCTAAAATTCCTGTTGAAAAAGACCAAATATCACAGGTTTTTCTTAATCTATTAAAGAATGCTTATGATGCAATCGAAAAAAGTGGAACTATTTCTATCTCTTCTTTATCATCCAAAGATGAAAATAATGTTCTTATAACTTTTAAGGATACTGGTATTGGAATTCCCAAAAAAAATCTGGACAAGATTTTCTTACCCTTTTTCACCACAAAAGATGTTGATAAGGGGACAGGATTGGGGCTATCTATATGTGATGGAATAATAAAGGCTCATAAAGGTGACATACTCGTAGAAAGCAAGCCTGGTGTAGGTTCGAAAATTACAGTTAGATTACCTATTATGCTGTAATAATCTCATATATTTTGAAACTGACCGAAAAAATCGATTACTATTATTTTCACAAAATGAAATTGATTGACTTTAAATACAAATCAACTCGTTCTTTTTCCTTGCAAATAATGAATCGTTTTATTTTATTGATATTGAAATAAAACTGATAGGACAAATAAAGTGACACAAATAGATATGCACAAATTACTAAAAGCTGTAGTTGAGAGTGACGCATCCGATTTACATCTAACAAGTGGAGCTCCTCCAATTATTAGAGTAAATGGCAACTTAAAGCCTCTGAAATATCCTCCAATAACATCAGATCAAAGCATAAAAATGGTGTACTCTATCCTGAACGATTCTCAGAAAGCTGCTTTTGAAAGTGACTTGGAGCTTGATCTATCACTCGAATTTAAAGGTGTCGGAAGATTCAGAGTTAATATTCACAAGCAGAAAGGATCTGTTGAAGGCGCATTCAGAGTTGTAACAAGCAAAATACGGACAGTTAAACAATTGGGATTACCACCCATTGTTGAAGACCTTGCAAAAAAAGAGCAGGGTTTAGTTCTTATTACAGGACCCACAGGTTCTGGAAAAACAACCACCTTAGCCGCAATGATTAACCAGATTAATAACGAAAGACATTGTGTTATTATCACTATTGAAGATCCGATCGAATACATCCATACACACAAGAGAAGCATTATCAAACAGAGAGAAGTTTTAGCTGACACAAAAAGCTTTGCTGATGCTCTTAAACATGTACTTCGACAAGACCCTGATGTTATATGTGTCGGAGAGATGAGAGACTTGGAAACCATTGCAACAGCTCTGACAGCGGCTGAAACAGGACATCTCGTATTGGCAACTATCCATACGCCTGATGCAAGTCAAACTGTCGATAGAATCGTTGATGTATTTCCACCTTATCAACAACAACAGATAAGAATCCAATTCGCCAGTTCTCTTGAAGGTATCATTGCTCAAAAATTACTACCGGTATCAAGTGGTGATGGAAGAGTAGTTGCTACCGAGATATTGATAGCTACTATCGCCGTGAGAAAAATTATTCGTACTCAAAAGACCGAACAACTCGAAACTATTCTCCAAACAGGATCAGAATTGGGAATGATAAGTATGGATAAATCGCTTGAAGACTTATATGAAAAAGGTCTTATTACTTATGATGAGGCTATCTCAAATGCGAAATTCCCACAAACTTTTAATCAATTGTAATAATCTTTAGTTTGGTAATAAAGTCATATATCTCTTTATAAATTACATAAAATTGGGAGGTATCTTATGAAAAGAATAATTTTAATTAACATACTAATATTTGCAATCATCTTTGGTTTTATTTCCTGCAAAAAGGCACCTTCTCCAAAAGAACAAATGCTGCAGAAAATCGAAAATCAAATCATTCCACAATTGAAGGAAATCAAGAAGGAAAAAGAGAATATTCGAAATGCAAAAGCATCTCTTACCGCAGACTTCAATGCTAAAATCGAAGAAATCGAAAAGAGTCTTAAAAATCTGGAGATTAAACTGAATGAAATTGATGAAACTATTAATAATCTTGTCGCTAAACCTAAACCTAAAAAGCTCTCAGAGACCAAAATTTTTAAGTGGGGACTGACCTATGTTATTATCCTGATAGTGTTACTTATTTTGGTTTTTATCTGGATAAAAATAAACAAGCAGAAAAAAGAAATAGAGTCGGCAGAAGAGGATGTATGGGAAGAAATCCCAGCACCTGAAAAATCCGAAGGTGTCAAAGAAGAAGGGAAAACTGAATCATCGGATAAACCAGTAGATAACTCTGAAAAAGATAGTGATTAAAAATCACTCATAAAAAGGAAATCTATATGTTTTCCATCGCTTTTCCAATAGCACAATTACCTTCTCAATCAGGGATTAAAACGCCTGATCCTGGTCAGGCGATTAGTGCATTTAAGGGAGTATTTAATGATCCTCTCTTTATAGCTGTTACTGTTTCATTGACTATTCTTATTTATCTGGTTGCGCTTAATTCCATTCGAATCATTAACAAAAAAGTTGAAGACCTTAAAAAAAGACATACCTTACGAAAGTTCATCTGGTATATATCAACTTTTGTTGCCCTTGCTGTTGTCATTATTGCTTTATTATCCAAAGTTGCAGACAAAGCAAAAATAATAACGATTCTGGGTTTTATTGGAGTAGCGTTAACTTTAGCTTTTCAGGAAGTATTATTATCCTTTGTTGGCTGGCTTGTTCTCATTGTTACAAGACCTTTTCAAATCGGTGATAGAGTAGAGATTGAAAAAACTATCGGTGATGTGGTGGATATAGGTATTTTCTATACCACACTACTTGAAGTAGGGAATTGGGTTGATGCTGACCAAAGTACTGGAAGACTCATAAGCGTTCCCAATAGCTTTATATTCCGTAAAAATATCTCGAACTACACATACGGATTTGAATACATCTGGAATGAGATAAAAGTTCTTGTTACATTCGAGAGCAATTACAAAAAGGCAAAGGAGATAATGCTAAAGGCTTGTCAAGATTTAGAAGAACATACGATAACACATGCAGGTGCTAAAATAACCAAATTAACTGATAAATACATCATAAAATATGGAAAACTCACACCAATAGTATACACTTCAATTGCCGATAGTGGAGTTCAATTAACATTAAGACATCTTGTAGAAGCAAGACAAAGGCGAGGTAAAACAAACGCTATATGCGAGCAAATTCTCGATAACTTTGCGAAACATCAAGACATCGCACTTGCCTATCCAACAATCCGTATCTATAAAAGAGAAGTCGAAAGTAAATAAATTAAAAAACAAATAAAAAAACCCCTCAAGAGCAGGGGTTTTTTATAAAATTTAATGATTAATCTTAATCGTTATTCGAATTTTTCTTTTTTTCTTCAATCTTCAAGAGTTTTTTCTTCGTTTCTTCATCAGCAATATCAATAGGATCAAAAGTTTCAAAAGGAACAAGAGGTCTTACACCTTCCATAAGCTTTCTTGCCCTTTTCGCAGTAATATTGACCAATAGGTATTTGTTGTTATCATCAAACATTTCCCTTAACTTCGCATTCATATCATCACTAACTTCCTTTTTTTTACTTGTCATCTTTATTGTCCTCTTCTACTTCGAACTCTGCATCAACAACATCTCCGTCACTGGCGCCTTCCTCTTTCTTTTGCTCTGTTGATTCACCTGTTGTTGCGCCAGCTGATTCCTGGGACTTCGCAGATTGTGCTGCTTGTTTATATAAAATTTCTGATAATTTATGGGAAGCCTGATTAAGGTTGTCAATACCTTTTTTCATCGCTTCATAATCATTACTTTCGATAGCCTTCTTAAGTTCACTCAAGGCATCTTCGACATTTTTCTTCTCGGCAGGATCAAGTTTATCCTGAATATCCTTAAGAGTCTTTTCCACAGTATAAACGAGTGTATCTGCCTGATTTCTTGTTGATGCCTGTTCTTTCTTCTTTTTATCCTCTTCTGCATGTGCTTCCGCTTCATTCACCATCTTTTTTATTTCATCTTCCGAGAGACCACTCGATGATTCGATCCTTATTTTCTGCTCTTTTCCGGTACCTAAATCTTTCGCTGATACATGGACTATTCCATTAGCATCTATATCGAAAGTAACCTCAATCTGCGGAACACCTCTCGGCGCTGGTGGAATACCAACAAGGTCGAATCGACCAAGTGTTCTATTATTAGCAGCCATCTCTCTTTCACCCTGTAATACATGAATACTAACCGCAGTTTGATTATCCGCTGCTGTAGAAAATATCTCACTTTTCTTTGTTGGAATCGTTGTATTGCGTTCAATCAACTTTGTGAATACTCCTCCAAGCGTTTCAATACCGAGTGAAAGAGGTGTTACATCAAGTAACAATACATCGTGAACATCTCCAGCAAGAACACCACCTTGAATGGCAGCTCCTACAGCCACCACTTCATCAGGATTTACGCCTTTACAAGGATCTTTTTTGAATATTTTCTTTACGACGTCCTGAACATAAGGAATTCTTGTCGAACCACCGACTAATATAACTTCATTAATGTCTTCTGGTTTCTTCCCAGCATCTTTTAAAGCCTGCATAACGGGATTAATAGTTTTGTCAACAATCGGAGCAACCAGTTTTTCAAACTGCGAACGATTCAAATCAACAACTAAATGTTTTGGTCCAGAGGCATCGGCAGTAATAAATGGCAAATTAATAGTTGTCTCCATCGAGGATGATAAACTAATCTTCGCTTGTTCCGCACCCTCTTTCAATCTCTGGAGAGCCATTTTATCTTGTCTTAAATCTATCCCGTAATCCTTCTTGAAATTATCAGCCAACCAGTTAATCAATGCCTGGTCAAAATCATCTCCACCGAGATGAGTGTCGCCATTTGTACTCTTAACCTCAAAAACTCCATCACCTATTTCGAGAATGGAAATATCAAAAGTACCACCGCCCAAATCATAAACTGCAACTGTCTCATCCTTTTTCTTATCCAGACCATAGGCTAATGAAGCTGCTGTCGGTTCATTTATGATTCGTAGTACCTCTAATCCTGCAATTCGACCGGCATCCTTTGTCGCCTGTCTCTGACTGTCATTAAAATAAGCAGGAACCGTGATAACAGCTTGAGTTACCTTCTCACCCAAATAATCCTCAGCTGTTTGCCTCATCTTCTGTAGAACTCTTGCACCTATTTCGGGCGGAGAGTATCTTTTTCCTAAAATTTCGAAGTACGCATCTCCATTTGCAGTTTCAATAACATTAAAGGGGACTCTTTGTACCTCATTAGGAATTTCTTTATGTTTCATACCCATAAAACGCTTGCTTGAAAAAACAGTGTTTTCTGGATTAGTTATAGCCTGTCTTTTTGCGATCTGACCAACTAATATCTCGCCACCTTTTGAAAAACCAACTACAGAAGGAGTAGTTCTTTGTCCTTCGGAATTAGTCACAACAGTAGGCTCACCACCTTCCATAACTGCCACACAGGAATTCGTTGTTCCTAAATCTATACCTATAACTTTTCCCATTGTTTACACCTCTTTCTTTATATCTAATATCATTTGCCAATTCTTTAAATGTAGAAGTTAAAGAGTTCGCAAATAAAACTATCAGTGACTATATTTTCATCTATCCAAGTGTTATCTATTATATCGTAATAATAATCCTTTTTATTAAACAAAACCGACTTTTTTAAAGTTGGAGACACCGATGTTGAGCATATCGGTGTCTCGACAATAATTTATCGATTAATACATTCCGCCCATTCCACCCATTCCACCGCCTCCAGCAGGCATCGGTGGTGCTTTTTCTTCCTCAGGAATGTTCGTCACAATACATTCTGTAGTCAATAAAAGACCTGCAATACTCGAGGCATTTTGCAATGCTGAACGAGAAACCTTAGCAGGGTCTATGACTCCAGCCTTCATAAGGTCTTCGAACTCACCAGTCTCAGCATTCAGTCCAAAATTACCCTTATTGCTTTTTATCTTCTCAACAAC
>CAZYWQ010000121.1:0-7539 GCA_964651675.1 uncultured Candidatus Sumerlaeota bacterium
GATATATTCAGTACAAAATCGGACGACTACTGGAATTATCGATTTACTTTAAATGGTAAAAAATCATCGAGTGCTATTAGTCTCATAGGAACAAACAGGTCTTATTCAATAGTTTTAAATTGTTTACTTCCTTTGATAATAATCTACGCAAGGAACAATAATTTAGTTGATATAACGAAAAAAATCGATAGTATTTACAAGTGTTTCCATTCCGAACAGGAAAATTTCATTACAAGATTTATGAAACATAGAATATTTGGACAAGACAAACAAAAAATAAAACTTGTGAACACATTTCTAAAACAGATGGGACTCTTCCAGATATTTATCGATTGCTGTAATAGTGATGAAACAACCTGCGATAGATGCACTTTCGGATTGAGTTACCAGTAACTAATAAAAACGGACATAAAGCCACAATGAGAAAAAATAATAAGAATAAATATGGAGTTACATTAATAGAGCTATCAGCATTTTTGTTTCTTATAGCAATTGGTTTGTTCGGCGCAAAATATTTCGGGAATAAATTTGGAATCATAGGAAATATCTTTGGGTTTATCGGTGGATTCATAATTGCATTTCTTATTATAGGAATTATAGCTTTCCTTGGAGATTTTTTTATCGGTGGAATACCTCGACTTCCTTATTGTGAAAACAATAAATGCAAAGGACCAGACAATTATGAATTTGAAACACCAAAAAACGGTACTTTTGTTAATAAGTGTAAGTGCGGTAATATGTATATTAGGCAAGGTAAAAAATTTCTAAAAATCGATGAAAATGGTAATACAACTAAATACCTGGTTTACATTCCTTTCAAGGGGTGGATAGAAGATAAATCAGACTCATAACAATTTGCTGTAACAAATTTAAAATTTAAAACCGACAATTATAAATAAGAAACTTTTTGTATTTCTCTGTATGCAATGACACTGGTAAGGTAATATTTATTTAGATAACATTAAGAGATAAATCTCGTGTTCCATTGATATGTTATCCGTGTCTTCGTGGTTAAATGGTTTTATTCTAACAGAATATTCGGGCAAGACAAACAAGAACAAAACTTGTGAACACATTCCTAAAACAAATCAGTCTATACAATATTAAGGAGAAAATAAAAAAATGAACATAATAAGAAAAGAACAAGCTCCTCAGTATGAAAGAGATGGAATTCGATCTTATCTTTTGGTATCCGAGTCTACAACAGGAGCAAAATACATCACAACCACCTTAGTAGAGATGAATCCCGGTGGAGTACAAAAGCCACATTCACATAAGACAGAACAATGCTATACAATTATTGAAGGTCAGGGGCTAATGAGAGTTGATGACGATAAACAAATTGTGAATGCTGGAGATACGATTTTTATCCCTTCAAATAGTCTTCATGGTCTTGAGAACACGGGAAAAGAAATTCTTAGATATCTGAGTGCAGGTTCACCTGTGTTTGGTTTTAAAAAAGAAAAGGAACTATGGCCCTTAAACAACATGGCTTCTTCATAATCAGCGAATAAACTTAATGAGAAAAAGTGATTTAGATAACACTGTTCCCCCGTTAAAAATTCTTCGTGCCTTAGTGGCTAAATGTCTTTGTGTCTTTTTAGTTAAAGGATTTTATGTTATCGGCAGGGTAATGTAAAATGAGGTGCCAACATCGGGAGTTGATTCAACCTCTAATTTCCCACTATGTTCCTCAATCACCTTTTTAGTCACGGCTAATCCTAATCCTGTTCCCTTTGATCCTTTTGTACTAAAGAAGGGATCAAATATTTTCTTTAATATATCCTGTGGAATTCCACAACCATTATCAGCAATGATTATTTTGATTTGTCCTTCACCATCAAGAAGTTCCGTACTTATTTTAACACATCCATTTTCTTTATTGTTCGCATCGATCGAATTTGATACAAGGTTCAATATAGCATCGCAGATTGCACCAGCATCCAAATGTACTTCTTTTTCGTTATCGTTATATTCTTTGACAATTAAGACATCCGCCTGTTTTGCTCTTTCTTTCAGTAATTCGCATATTTCATCAATTATATCACAAATTTTAGTTGGTGATTTAACAGGTTTTCTGTCTTTTGAATAGGTAAGCATATCACGAACAAGTTTTGTAATTTTAAGATTGCTTCTTTTACAAATGGGCCAGGCATTTTTTATCATCTCATAATTATCTTTGTCAATTCCCATATCAATCAGACTCATACTACCCTGAACACCAGCAAGAATATTCTTAATGTAATGAGCAGTACCAGCAATCGCCTGACCAATAGCAGCTAATCTCGTGGCTTTTAAATTCTCTTCAACCAATTTCGCATTTTCAATCGTGATAGCA
This sequence comes from uncultured Candidatus Sumerlaeota bacterium, assembly GCA_964651675.1. GTDB lineage: Bacteria > Sumerlaeota > CAZYWQ01 > CAZYWQ01 > CAZYWQ01 > CAZYWQ01. Next base: position 2,339 of record CAZYWQ010000121.1, read on the forward strand.
GCCTGATCCGCAAGTACCTGCATCAGTTTCACATCTTCATCCGTGAAAGAACCACCATCAACCTTGTTTAATACTTCAAGCACACCAATTAATTTATCTCCACGAAGTAGAGGAACTGCCAAGATCGACTTCGTTATAAATTTTGATTGTTTATCAGCAAGTTTATAAAAGCGTTTGTCCCTCTTGACATCTGGGACATTTATCGGGCATCTACATTTAGCTGCGGAACCTGCTATCCCCTCATTCATCTTGAGTCTTACTTCTTTGACAGCATCACCTCTATCTCCCAAAGCCACCTCAAAATATAAATCATCACTTTGTTCATCATACAGCATCAATGAACTGGCTTCAGCATTCATTACCTTCTTACTTTCTTCCATTATCAAACTCAACAACTTATTCAAATCCATAATGGAAGCAATAAAACTATTTACATTATAGATAACTTCAAACTGTTTCTTAAGTTTAGTTATTTCACTATCCTTTTTCATATATCACACACCTATCAAAACTAAAAATAATTTACAAAAAAAACTAACTATTTCACATTACTATTACACTTTTCTAACAACACCAATAGGAGTCTGTTCTAATTTTTGACCTAACGGATTATCTCTCATAATATTTTGAAGTAATTTTACATCAATCCCGTCAGAATAACCTATAGCCCAGGAACCACCAATGTCATTTATATCCATAACAGCTGATTCACAATTAGTCTGTAATTTGATTTTTTTAGCAACTTCCATAGCGTTTTTAGGTCCCATAATAACGCATTTATTATATGGTTCGATAGGACTAGTAAATGCTGCATCAATCATAGCAGCTTGTTCACCAGCAATCCTATAGAAATCTCCTTTCCTACCGAATAACCTTGTTATTCCACCTATCAAAGCAGCAAATAATATTCGAGCAGCACCAACTTCATTGATTGCGCATTGCATCGATGTCGGACTTCTTAATCCAATTCCATAAGGTACTTTTCTAACAAATCTCCATAATATTTTTGCTAAGATTCCGATTTTAATCTTATCAGCAGGAATGGCTCTTCCTTGTGATATAGCCACAACACTTTCACTAACAACTATAATATCACCTTGTTGTCTGATCTCTTTGGTATAATCATCGACTAATGAGACAATATCATCATTTTCAGTGACAACTCTGGTTTTGATAGGTATTCTCAAATAAGATACACCATTAATCTCAACAGTCTTTCTTTTTTCTTTTCCCATATATCTACACTAAAGTAAAATCGATGACCTTTCTGACTATTTCACGATTAAGAAAGACCATAATCCCCTTTTGTGCGTGTAAACGATTTTCTGCCTGATCAAAAATTATGGAATATGGCGCATCCATAACCTCATCCGTTATTTCCTCTCCTCTATGAGCTGGTAAATCATGCATCACAAGAACATTTGGAGGCGCAGCTCCTATTAGCTCTTTATTTACTTGAAATGATTCGAATTTTTTCTTTCTTTCTTCAGCTTTATCTTCCTGTCCCATACTTGTCCATACATCTGTGTAAACTACAAAAGCTTCTTTAACCGCTTCAACCGGATCATTAACAATTTTCAGTGTGCAATTATTCATCTTACAGAGTTTTTGTGCTCCTTTTATATATTCTTCCATTGGTTCACAACCTTTTGGAACTCCAATTGTCAGATTCACACCCATCTTGGCACATAGTAACATCAAAGAATGGCAAATATTATTTCCATCTCCAATGAATGTCATATTTAAGCCTTCGACATTTCCAAATTTTTCCTCAAGAGTAAATAGATCTGTTAATGCCTGACAAGGATGTTCCAGATCACTGAGTCCATTTATGACAGGTATATTAGCATATTTAGCTAATTCATCTACATTTTTTTGCTCGAATGTTCGAATCATTATCATATCAGCCCATCGTTCAAGGTTTTTCGCTGTATCGTGGATTGTCTCTCTTTTCCCTAATCCAATATCATTCGGGGCTAAATAAATTGCATGTCCTCCCAATTGATACATTCCAACTTCAAAAGTAAATCTTGTCCTCAAAGATGGTTTTTCAAAAATCATTGCCAATACTTTATTTTCTAATTGTCTTTCAAATACACCTTTTTTGAGGAGCTTTTTCAATTCGTGAGCAACATCAAATATCTCAAACACATCATCCTTTGTAACATCATTAATCGATCTAAGGTCCTTTTTAATCCTCTTTTCTATTGATGGACCTTCCTTAATTTCAATCTTGTATTCTGGTCTATCAGGAATATTATTCTGATCCACCTGATTTCTCCTTCTTAGTCAGATTTGTGTTTATAAAAATTAAATTATTCGATTATGACTCTGATAATGTTTGTTTCAAGATATCTATAGCTTTGTCCACTTCACTTTTTGTAATTATTAATGGTGGCAACATCCTGATAACATCTTCTCCACAATAAGATGTCAATAATCCATTTTTTAGTAATTTTTCCTGAACCACTTTTGCTTTACCGTTAAGAACAATGCCTACCATCAAGCCAATTCCTCTAATTGTATTAATACTTTTATCTTCATCAGCCAATTTTCTTAGACTACTGAATAAATATTCGCTAATACCTTTTACTTTATCTAATAAATCTGTATCAAGCAAAATATCCATTACAGTGCAAGCGGTTTTTGTAGCCAAAAAATTCCCACCAAATGTACTTGCATGATTAGAAGGTTTAAACGCAGAAGCAATAGAATTCCTGGTTAACATAGCTCCAATGGGTAATCCTCCACCTAATGCCTTAGCAAGCGTCATTATATCAGGTTCCACTCCAAAATGCTGATATGCAAAAAGTGAAGATGTCCTTCCCATCCCACATTGAATTTCATCAAAGATGAGAAGAATATTTTTCTCACTACAGATCTGTCTTAGGCCTTCAAGATAAGCTTTATCTGCTGGAATAACTCCGATTTCTCCCTGGACAGGTTCCAAAATAATTGCACAAGTTTTATCGTCTATCAGTTTTTCGAATGACTGCAGATTATTGAATTCGGCAAATTCAAAACCATCTAATAAAGGTTCAAAGCCACTTCTAATCTTTTCCTGACCTGTAGCAGAAATTGTCGCCATTGTTCTACCGTGAAATGAACCTTTCATAGAAATGATCTTATAACGATTATCTCCATATTTCTCTTTTGAATATTTTCTTGCAAGCTTAATAGCGGCTTCATTCGCTTCAGCACCTGAATTACAGAAGAACGCCTTTTCAGCAAATGAATTCTCACAAAGTTTTTTTGCCAATAAAATTTGTGGTTCTATTAAATACAAATTAGAAGTATGGATAATTTCTTCAACTTGTTCTTTAATCGTCTTCACAATAGCTGGATGGCTGTGTCCGAGATTATTAACTCCAATACCAGATAAAAAATCGAGGTATTCCTTGCCATCGATATCATAAAGATAACAACCTTTTCCCTTTAGAAACGCTACAGTCCTAACACCGTAGGTATCGCATAGGTATCTATTACTCATTTCTTTCAAGTTTTCTATTTCTTGAATCATATTTATTTTATTCATCATTCTTTTTTCTCTTGATTATCATTAATGTAAAATCATCAAACAATTCGCCCTTTTTCGAAAAAACTCTTACATCTTCATAAATAGCTTTCTTAATTTCTTCAGAGTCTAATTCAATTTTATCTTTTATCGTACTAATAAGTCTCTTTTCACCATACGATTCTTCCTCATCATTTAAATTATCAATGACACCATCAGTATAAAGAACCAACACATCTCCCTCTTTCAAAGTAGTTCTCTCACTTTTATAGGTACTATTCTCAAACATACCAAAAATCGAACCGCCACCCTTTAATTTTTCTATTTGACCATCTTGTCTTGCCAAAATGGGATGACAATGACCAGCATTGGAAAAAGCAATTTCCCCTGTATTCACATCCAGAGATAAATAAAACACGGTTATAAACATATTGTTTACTGTATCCCGACAAACAGCATTGTTAGCATTATGCATAAGTTGTTCGACCGCTATCTGCTTCCGACGACCTTCCATTCTGAATGCTGATCTTACAATCGACACGAGAAGTGCAGCAGGAATTCCCTTACCAGCCACATCAGCAATGAGTATCCCGATTTTATTATCAAACAAAGGAATAAAGTCATAATAATCACCACCAACTTTTTTTGCGGGAATACTCATCACGGAAATATCAAAATTCTTCGTAGATGGTGGGGTCTTTGGTAAGAAATTTATTTGAATATCGCGTGCTATATCCATCTCTTTCGCAGTAAGGTTTTGCTCGACTAATTTTTTATGCATTGTTGCATTATCTATCGCAAGACTTGCCTGATTACATATCCCTATCAACATTTCCAATATTTCCTGGTTAAATCTCGTTCTAGGAGATGAACTATCGATGTATACCACTCCTATAATTTTTTCAGAGCTAATTAAAGGTACGGTAATTGCTGACCGGATATTTTGTAAGATTATACTCGATGAAGCGCTTAATTGCGAATCTTCCATTACATTGGAAATAAACATTGCTATTCTGTTTTTTAAACATCGATTAATTATCGTACTGCTAATAGTTAGATTCCCATCAGGTATTACATTCTCTTTAAGTCGCATAACTTTAACAACGAGGTCATTTGAATCTTCTTCTTTAAGCAAAATAAAACTGCGTTCTGGTTGTGCCACTTCAACAACCAAGTCCAATATTTTGTCTAACAATTCCTCCATATTTAGAACAGTACTGATTTGTTCACTGGCTTTATATAACATAGTTAATTTTTCATGAGCATTTTGCAAGTCTTCCGGTTTTGTTTTTTTAATGTCGATATCAAGAAATGAAGGTGTGCCAACCTTCACCATCTTTTGCATTTTGCCCCATTCTTCTTCTTCGACTAACTGTACCTTGCTCGAGATGTCTTTTACCTTTGATGGTTCATCGTTGAATATCAAATAAGTTTCACCAACAGTAATCACATCACCATCATTGAGTTGCTGTTCAGTTATTTTTAAACCATTGACAAATGTTCCATTTCTACTCTCCAAATCTTTAATCCAAAATTTATTTTCTTTTAAGACAAATTCAGCATGTTTTCTCGATATCTTCTTATCTATAACTTGGATAATATTATCAGAAGCCCTACCTATCGATGAAACATCATCTTTTAGTTCGTAAATTTTATTTTTAAACTCACCACTTTTAATGGTTATAGT
>CAZYWQ010000122.1:0-1606 GCA_964651675.1 uncultured Candidatus Sumerlaeota bacterium
TGAGGATTTCGAGTCTTTCGAGTGCATAGTTAGTCTTGATTTCTTCATCAATATAGGGATTTGCTTTCCGAAGTGAATATTGCGCTGTGGTAACACCATAAGTTTTTCCTCCAGCATCTTTAGCACCTTTGGCGGATGCTTCCATTGTCCCTTCATAACCACCGTTGCAGATCGCATATCCTGCTTTTGCCAGTTCATAACCGGTTTGATAAGCGATTTCGTATTCCTTATCTCCCTTGATAGGTTCAGAACTGCCAAAGATTGAAATGATTCTTTCCATATTTTCTCCCCATATTCCTAATTTAAAATCTTGTAATCATCCCAACAAAAATATTATTAGTTCAGTTTAATATTGACTTACGCTTTTGTTTTTGTAATCAAAATTTTATAATTTTTTGGGAGATTAAAACAGATGAAATCCAGATTAATGATATTGTTATCATTTTGTATAATTTTATTTGCATTTACTATCATCCTTTGTGCAAACAATCAACAAAAAGAACCAACTCAAGAACAGTCCCAGGATGAAAATACAAGATATGAAATAAGGCGTGGTCATAGATTTCCTATCAAGGTTGATGATGAAGAAAGAAATAAGTGGCGTGAACATTTTCTTAAACTTTATGCGAAAAAACTTGAACCATCCGGAAAAGGCAAGGGAAAGCGGATTCAACAATACATCGAAAGATATAAAGAACTTACAAAGTTCGATAAGCGTATGTTCTATTTTGATGTAAATGGGACATACAAGAAGAAAAAAGTAACTTTAAAAGGAGCTGTCAGCTTTACAGAACAAAAAGATTCTTTAATAAGACTTCTGCAGGCTCTGAATCTCGAAGTTAATGATAAAATCGAAGTACTTCCTTCAAAATCACTTGGTGATAAAATCTTCGCTATAACAAATGTTCCTCATCAACTCATCTATGATAAACCGACAGAAGAATCAGAAAAAATGACGGAGGCTTTGGTCGGTGACCTGATATATCTTTTAAAATATGATGAGCCATCTGGTTACTATCTCTGTTTGTCATCAGTAGGTTATGTAGGATGGATTCATAAAGATGCTCTTGCATTGTTAAATAAAGAACAATTCAATTATTTTCAAAATGGAGCAAAGGCATCCTTTAAAAAAATCTTCGAGTCGGATACTTTCACGATACCTATTGGAGCAAAATTAAAAATAGCGAAATTATCCGACGATGCTGTTGAGGTTGCAATTCCACCTTATTCATCTACTGGTAATCTCAATACAATAAAAGTTGACAAGATGTACATAAACATAATTGATGAGAAACCTTCGAAATTGATGGAAGAGATAATTGCATCTGGAAATGAGTTGATGGGAGCAGAATATGTCTGGGGAGGAAAAACTCAGGATGGTGTCGACTGTTCAGGATTGGTGATGAGTACCTATAGAGCTTACGGAATTAATCTCCCAAGAGATTCGAACCAACAAGCTGTAATGGGAGAACTCGTAGCTACAAGATGGTATCCAAATGGATTAAAACCAGGTGATGCTGTATTCTTTATAAGCCATTCTGGCAGCATTCACCATACGGGAATTTACATCGGAAACAATAAAGTGTTGAATGCCAAAGGTGAAGGA
>CAZYWQ010000122.1:1616-7518 GCA_964651675.1 uncultured Candidatus Sumerlaeota bacterium
ACTACAATGAAAAGTTAACAAAATCATTTGCCTTTGGAAAAAGATTTGTCGTATGGTAAAACACTATGAAAAAAATTAGCATAATTTTTAGGATTAAAAATGACGATTCAACTTAATGATGTACAAACAGACTTTGCTGAGAAAGTTGGACATCGTGCTAGATTCAATATGAAGGATTGTTATGTCTGTGGTAAATGTACGGCAGGATGTCCGATGGATTATATGTTCGATATTTCCATTCACCGTATTATGCATTTGGTTCAACAAGGACATAAAGATAAAGCACTGTCTGCGAAATCAATCTGGCTATGTGTATCTTGTGAAACTTGCTCTACGAGATGTCCAAAAGAATGCAAACCTGCTACAGTAATGGATGTGCTACGCGAAATTGCGATTTGCGAAAATAAACTTCCTGAAGAAGAAAGACAGATGCTTGAATTTCATAAGTCTTTTCTGCAATCGATTAAAAGATATGGTAGAGTTCTTGAAGTTGATTTGATTCGGGATTATAAGTTTCGAACTTTCACATTTTTTAATGATGTGGAATTCGGACCGAATATGCTGTTAAAAGGAAAACTAAAGTTTTTTCCACACAAAGTGAAAGATATAAAAACCATTAAAAAGATATTTCGAAAATATGGGAACTTATAATTGGTGTAAGAAAAATTAAGTTCTTTTCTGTTAAATAAATTAAGGATGAAGTAATGACCATAGGATATTATCCAGGATGCGCTTTGCACGGCACTTCATGCGAATATGACAAGTCAATCATCAAAGTTAATGAAATAATGGGCCTCGATTTGAAAGAGGTTGATGATTGGAATTGTTGTGGAGCATCCTCTTCACATATGACGAATCACAAACTCAATACTGCTCTGAATATGCGGAATCTTTCGCTTTGTGAATCTCAAGGCTTTCAAGAAGTCCTTACTCCCTGTCCTTTATGTTCGAAGGCGATGATCGAAGTCGATAAAGAATTGGAAGAAGATACTGAATTGAAGGATGAAATCTCAAAGGAGATCGGAATAAAATATAATCACACAGTCAAAACTTTGAATTACCTTCAATTTGTCGAAAAATATTATATCGAAAAATTGGATGAGAAAATAAAAGTTAAGTTTGAGGGAATCAAAGCAGCTTGCTACTATGGTTGCTTACTTACAAGACCGCCCAAAATTCTTGAGTTTGATGATGCAGAACAACCGACAATTATGGATGAAATCGTAAAGAAACTCGGTTGTGAACCTGTTGAATGGAATTACAAAACGGAATGTTGTGGAGCAGGATTTGCTTTATCCAAAACCGAATCTGTTGTTTATTTATGCAATAAGATTCTTACCGATGCGAAACAATCAGGTGCTGATATTGTCGTAGTTGCCTGTCCGATGTGTCACGCAAACCTTGATATGCGACAAATCAATATCGCTCGTGAATACAAAACAAAATTCGATATGCCCATTATCTATCTCTCGGAACTCATCGGACTTGCTCTCGGGCTCTCACAAAAAGAATTGGGAATAAAAAAACACTTCGTAAAGCTTCCTGAAGAAAGGATTAGATCTTCTCTTTCAGGATTGAAATGATAATTTCAATAAATCGCACCGCTACATTTGTTTGTTATTTAAGAAATCTTAAACAGGAGGATAGATATGACAAAAAAAATAATTTTTTTTGTACAACTGTTAATTTTATTAGGAGCGATATTTAATATGAGCTGTTCCCAAAAACCAACTGAAGGATTAAAAGGTTTAGAATTAAAAAAAGAACCAATTTTTACACTTGGTTGTGAAGTTCTTGTTCAGGAAAAACTTGACCTTATAAAAGGCAAAAGAGTTGGACTTATTACCAATCTTACAGGCGTTGATAGTCATTTGCGTTATACCGTTGATGTTCTCGCATCTATACCTGATGTAAACTTAACAACACTATTCGGTCCTGAACATGGAATCCGAGGAGGAGAATATGCAGGAGATACAGTAGATAGCCAAGTCGACAGTAAAACAGGTATCCAAATATATAGTCTCTATGGCAAAGTTAGCAGACCAACAAAAGAAATGCTTAAAAATGTTGATGTACTCTTATTTGAAATTCAGGACATCGGCTCCAGAAGCTATACTTATATCTCCACTATGGAAAGATGTATGGAGTCGGCAAAAGAACACAGTGTTAAGTTCATTGTTCTTGATAGACCAAATCCCTGCACAGGATTAATAGTCGATGGACCTGTCCTCGATCCAGCATTTAAATCAGGAATTGGGATTGGTCCGATTGCTTATATGCACGGAATGACTATTGGTGAGTTGGCAATGTATTTTAATAAGGAATTCGACATCAATTGCGATTTAGAAGTGGTTAAAATGAAAGGCTGGAAGAGAGATATGACCTGGAAAGATACCGAATTATTCTGGATCCCAACCTCTCCTCACATTCCCGAACCTGATACACCATTTTATTATCCGATAACAGGCATTTTCGGAGAAACTCCTCTGGTCAATATTGGTGTTGGTTACACACTTCCATTTAAATTAGTCGGGGCACCCTGGATGGATGGTGAAGAAGTGGCAAAGGCTCTAAACGAAAGGAATCTATCAGGTGTTTATTTCTATCCCGCTAATTTCAAACCTTATTATCTTCACTACAAAGATGAGATGTGTAGCGGATTCCAGATCATTGTTACCGATACAAAGGATATAAAACCTGTTGTTGTGGCTTATAACATAATGGAAGTGCTTATGAAGATGTATCCTGAGAACTTCAACTTTGAATTAGAAGGAGTGAAAAAGAGGATTTCGATGTTCGATAAGGCAAATGGTACGGATAAAATCAGAAAGATGTTAGTCGAAGGTGCTTCAGCAAAAGAGATTGTCGAGAGTTATCAGGATGATTTAAATGAATTTATTAAAAAGAGAGAGAAATATTTATTGTATTAACATCACTCGCATTAAAAAATGTCCAAAAAAGAAAACGAAATAAAAATCATCGCTACAAACAGGCGAGCTAAACATCATTACAGCATTATAGAAACATACGAAGCAGGAATAGTATTGAAGGGAACAGAAGTAAAATCTCTGAGAGAAGGTAAGGCGAATCTTTCCGACAGTTATGCCAGCATTGAAAGGGGAGAAGTATTCGCTCACAACCTCCACATCAGCCCTTATGATAAAGGTAACAGATACAATCCTGATCCAAAACGGGATAGAAAGCTCTTACTCAACAAAAGAGAAATAAGAAGACTAATCGGTGCTGTAACAAAAAAGGGATTCACAATTGTCCCTTTAAAAATGTATTTTAAAAAGGGCTTTGCCAAATTAGAATTAGCCGTTGCCAAAGGGAAAAAGCTGTACGATAAGCGTGTTGACATAAAAAAACGGGATGATGAGCGCGACATCGAAAGATATATGAAAAAATACAAGCCTTAGTACTTACACAGGTTGTTGTAGGGACAGAATGTTGTTCTGTCCTTCCTTAAACTTAATCAGTCAAAAATAAATCAGCTTAATATAGTGGGAGTATTCAGAACTATGAGGAAAAACTTGATATTTCAGCCAACCAACATCACTCATCTTGTAATACCTTTTATCATACTATTTGTTTTTATGATATGCATTACACCAGCAGTATATTATCCCGATATGACTTATGGTACTGCTGAGCAAATCGCACCAGGCGTAACCTGGCAAACAGCAAACAATGCCGATCCCTTATGGAGTATCCAAATCCTTGTAATCGATATGACAAATAAAAATGTGGAACTAATGCCTGTTTTCAAAGCGCAAGGCAACATCGCAGACACTTCCAATGAACACACGAGTGATATGGCATTACGCACAGATGCCATCGCTGCCGTTAATGCCGGATATTATAATACCACCAACCTTATGACCAACAGCTACACAGAAATCGATAACATTTTTATTGGCGGCTCAGGTACAAATATGTATCCTGAGAACAATCGCTCTGTACTTGGCTTCTCTGGAAAACACCAGGAAATCACTAAGAGAACCAAACTGAGTAGCTCTTTCGTTCCGGATGATCCCACTGATTGGGACAAAATCGTAGACGCAATAGGTGGACGAGGACATTTTGTTACTTCAGGTGGTGTTGTTATAACACAGGATAATGAAGGAACAACATCCTCTCATAACGCTACCCGACATCCGAGAACTGTTATTGGATATACTCTAAGTCCTTACAGTGTCTATCTTGTTACTGTAGATGGTCGCCAGGATACACTCAGTGTCGGTATGACTTATACCGAACTTGCACAGCTAATGGCTGACCTTGGTGTCGAACAATCCATCAGTCTGGATGGTGGAGGCTCTACAACTATGTGGATTAAGGGGTATGGTATCGTAAATTCCCCCTCAGATGGATCCGAGCGCTCCGTGGTCAGCTCTTGGGTAGCAGTTTCTGCCAACACGATGGATAACACTGTGGAGGAAGTCACAGTCAATGGAACCTGGACAACTGACTCATTACATTCACAAATTTACTATCTCGACCAACTCGTTACAGACGACACCGTAGGATCCGCATCTGTCGTATGGACTCCTAATCTAGAAGAAGAAGGTCTGTATAGAGTTTATGCTTGGTGGACAAGTGAGACAAGTCGCGTTACCGATGCACCTTATGAAATAATCCACGCTGATGGCACAGACATTGTAACTGTGGATCAAACGAAGAATGGTGCTAAATGGAATGTTCTGGGAGCATATCCATTTAATGTCGGTACAGGAGTTTCAGTGACTTTAAGAAATTTAGCAACCGGCACCGTTTCAGCAGATGCAATTCGATTTGTCCGCATCTGTGATATACCCGAACCGATTGAACCAGGCTACATTATCACAAGCACACTGTTTGAGACAGATTTCGAGACCGACCAATCGTCGAATTTCACAGTGTCCCAGCATATTGCTGGCGACAATTCAATCGATTTTAACTATGACTACTCTACTTTCGCCCAGCAAGGTGGTGGACATCCGACATCAATTCCACAGTCACCCGGAAGCACTGGTGCAGGCACAAAAGCACTTCGTGCGGCGACCAATCTTGCTAATGGTGTTGTCAATGGCATAACAGCTACTCTTACAAACATCGCACCTCAAGATAATATCCGCATTACCTTCGATGCCTGGATCAATTATAATGGTGGCTCTGGAGGAGGTTCTGGTTCCACAGAATTTATGACATTTGGTGCAAGCGCTAATTCAGCACTTGTAGCAATGGCAAATAGCAACTACCTGACCGGCACCAATCAACCTTTCAGTGGATTTTTCTTTGGAATATCGGGTGAAGGAGGTGCATCCCAGGACTACCGTTATTACGATGGCAATGGTGTTGGTGGAGCAACAGGTAACAATGCTTCACGAGCTAATTTTTTAGGTAAATCTGCTATCAGTGAATCCGAGTTTATTGATGTATTTTATCCTATTCGGCTATTTGAAACGCCAGGTGTTCCTGGAAAATCCTGGAATCATTTTGAGATAAACATCCTAAATGGCAAAATTCGCTTCATTGTCACCAAGCCAGATGGTATAGAAGTTATTTTATGTGATTGGTTTAATCCAAATTCAAGCGCTACAATATCCGGATTGCTTCCTCACTTGGGCACAATGGATGTTTTCTCAAGTCTTGCAAATCCTGGGCAGGACAACTTCGTCCTTTATGACAATCTAAAGGTTGAAACTATCGTTGATGAATTCTCTGCTACTGCTACAAACTGGGAAATGTTTTAATTATGATATTAAAATATTATCAACTTTAATAATTAAGATTTGTAGAGAACGGTCGCGACTGTTCCTTACAGAGAAAAATAAAAGTTAACAAACACTATTCTGTTTTACCCAGAGTTATGCAAGGTATCTTTGAATGAATTTTCTTAATCCATTAGCATTTCTATTAC
>CAZYWQ010000123.1:0-7475 GCA_964651675.1 uncultured Candidatus Sumerlaeota bacterium
TGGGCAAAAAATCCTTATCTATCTCCTGACAACAAAATTAAAATGAGCAAAGAATCTGCATCGAATCTACCCTTAAACAATAGAATAAAGCAGACATACCTTAACAGTATGGAAAAAAACGCTTGCTTGCTCGATCATATCTGTGATATCGAAGACCTGATTCGTTCTCACAACAATTTACAAATTATCAGAAATAAAACAGGTTATAAAATACTCAAAAAGATAAAAGGTTTATTCAAATCCAAAGGAAACAAAAATGATTAAAAGAATTTTAACAACTGCCACATTAGTTATAATCATATCGCTTGTCTTAAGTTGTTCATCAAAAAATAAACTGGACGAATTCCCTACAGCACTCGAACAATTTGATTATGCCGCTTTATATCATCAGATGCACTCCGGAAAAATATTAACCAGAGACAATGAAAAAGTCATAAAAGAAATTATACGGCATTATCAGAAAGTAGTAGATAAATTTCCCGATGACGACATATCCACTCCTGAAGCCAAGATGCAAATAGCCAACGGTTATTATTTGATCAAAGATTATAAAAAAGCCTTAAAGTATTACAATAGTATATTAAATAACAAAAGCCGATTTGAATATCATTATGCCAAAGCACTAAAGAAAATCGGTGACTGTTATGGAATTATGGACAAAAGCGATCAGGCAGTGAAATACTGGACAGAGTGCATTGATAAATATAAGGACAGTGACAATAGTACCGTTCAAGCAGTAGTTGAAGAATGCAAAAAATATCTGGGTAAAAATCCCTGATTTCTTATATTCTTTTCCCTCATCATTCCAATGAAAACAATTATGAAGATTATCAAATCTCTCTTTAATATTCCGACAACAGAAAAAAACATATCTCGCAGAACGGCTCTCAGCTTGTCATTGATATATATTTTCATTCCTCTCCTAATATTAATTCCCATAATGCTATACGCTAATCTCGACTACGATAGAATTGAATTAGATGCCAGCGCATACTACACATATTTTTATGACCTCAACGGTGATAACAAAAAAGATATTATAGAAATCATTGATGAAATAAAAATATATTATCATTTACAAGATAAATATTCTGACAGTCCATTAACTATCCAATGTCCTGTGAAGAATTTAATTTTTGATTTTGCCAATTTAGAAAAAGAAACAGGATCCGATTTAATCTTTCTGAAAGAAGATGGTGTTTATAGATTTAAGAAAAAAAACAATGTCCTTACAGATGAGATTGAAAAACTAATTGATTCATCGTCATTTTTTATTGAACGCGACAACACATCCCAACAATTTGCTGATATCTCCTATGATTTAAACAACGATGGTATTGATGAAATATTCATACCAAGACTTGACTCTGTACTCCTATTCAAAAAAGTCGGAAATGAATTTAAAAATACTACTTGTCCACCGATTTCAATGTCTTTTGAACAGGAATTTAATGCTGCCAATATGAAATCAATGTCATCAGACAAAAATAAAAATGACTACTCGTTTTCCTATACATCTCCCTATACATCACCAAGTTTTTTACTGTATGACTTCAACAACGATGGACTAAAAGACATCGGATTAGTCTACAATACTAAAGGAGAAGGCACTTCCTCATCCACAAAAAACCTCTCTCTCAAGGACAATGAGAGTGATTATGATAAAGATAGTTCAACCATTAACATCTACCTTCAGAAAAATGACCTGACTTTTTCAAACAATTACAATTATCAATATCATACACCCATCCCATTTTACATATACAAACGCTATTACCAGAATAACTATCTTAACCTTATCGATATAAACAATGACCATTTCCCCGATTTAATTCTCGAAAATACTTATTATAATATTTTTAGTCCCAAAACCTCTTATAAAATTTTCATTGGTGATCAAAAGAAGGGATTTAAAAAAGACTTTGACCAAATATTACTCACAAAAGATTTATCGAGACAAGCCTTCTTTACTGATATCAACGCTGATGGTTTAACCGACATTACATTGATGTATATGGACATCAATTTTAGTTCTGTAGACGATATGGCAAAAATTATTTTGGGACGAAATATTGAAGTTGTAATTAGAATCCATCTTGGTCAAGAGAAACGATTATTTAATAAAGAACCTAACTTCAGTAAAAAAATCAAAATAAGCAGTAAATGTTTTTTTTGGCGATACATTCCAAATTTTCAGACAAGTTATGACTTTAATGGTGATGGGAAACTCGACCTTGCTATTAGAAGAGATCCGGACAAACTCTATGTATACAATTTCATCAATGAAAAAAAAGGATTTTCAAAAAAACCAATTACTGTCTTTAACATCTCCAAGAAAACAAGTATTAAATATGATGATCTAAACAATGATAAAAGAATGGATATAATCGAAAGCGGAACTGGGAATAAATTAGTAATACATTTGTCAAAATGAAAACAAAATATAGTTTAATACTTCCCCTGTAAAGCATTTTTGAATAGAGCGAGTTAAAATCCGAACAACAATTAAATTAATCCGAATCATTCTTTGACTCCTGAATATTTTCCCTCTCTTTTAAAGGTTTTTCCGACTTTATCTTTTTAATCATTTCCTTCGCTTTATCAACATATTTACTTAAGGGAAAATAATCAACTATTATCTCATAATGCTCTAAAGCCTTTTTCTTATTTGCAGTCTTATTAAAGGGTAGACTTATATAACACTGTCCAATTAAAAATTGAGCATCATCAGCCACAAGACTGTTTGGGTACACTTCTACACTCTTCTTGAAGTAGTGAATTGCTTCGAGAAAAAGTTCTTCCTTTTTAATCAGGTCCTTATTCATCTTTTCTGCTTTTTTCATTGTCTTTATTCCATTATTGAAATTATCAATCCAGGCTTTTGTATCATCTGCTAAAAGAGATGTAGACAAAAATAGAAACATTAATACGAACATATAAATAAACTTTCTACACTTTAACATAATATCTACCTCTTTAATCCTTCTATATACCTATTGTAATGCGAACTCACAAAACCTTAAATTTCAATTCCCTCGGATGAATACTATTACCCTTTAAATTTCTTGCAGTAACAAACACAGAATATTCTTTAGGTTCTAAAGGCTCATCAAATTTTATAATAAGGTGACCTGTCAAAGGATCAAACGAATAATCCGCACTCATACCATTGACCTTGACTTCAAAGGAATCAAGATCGAAAAAATGTTCTCCGAATCCATCATCCAACTTTAACAAAACAGTTGATATTTTATTAGCAACCTCACTATTTTTCTCAGGTGATACCAATTCGGCAAATGGTAATCCCTTTGAGAAGTACTCCACAAGCGCATCAAAGTATGCCTGAGCCTCAAGTCTATTATACTTTTCCTCTTTCAAGAGTTTTTCCTGAATTGGATTACTGAAAAAAGCAGCCTCTCCAATCACACCCGGCATATAAGGATAAGTCTTTCGAATAACGGCAAATCCAACATCATAGATTAAATGATCCGAATAAATGCCAGCATCATCAAGATTAAAACCCTTCATCATATGTTTAAAGTTAAGAGACTTTTTAAAATTCTTAAGCAAAATCTTCGCAAAATCAACACTCGCAGGATTTTCTGATGCCTTGGAATGAAAAAACACAAGAGGATAATCAACATCTCTATCCATCGTGCCATTATGATGAATCGAAACAAAAATATCGGCATAATTCCCTATTGCCTTATTGGCTCTATATGCAAGATCAACCTCGACATCCTGCATCCGAGTCATTATTACTTTGGCTCCAACTTCCTCAAGCATTCCTTTGAGTATTAATGCTACCCGTAAATTAATCCATTCTTCTCTTTCACCATTCAATCCGACACGAAAATTATCCACGCCAGCTGTTCCACCATGTCCTGGGTCCAGACATATAATCCTATCCTTCAATACAGAACTATCCCACTTCTTAACCTCAAATGACCCGAGTTGAGTTATCTTAATCTTCGAACAGCCAAAAATTAGAATTAAAAATAAAAATAATATGCTTAGTCTTTTAAGCATCTTCTTCATCCTATTGCGAATTTTTTATGGAAAAGTATATTTATACAAATTATTGTTGATGTAAAGGCAATTTTTTAATGGCAATAACCTTCTAAAATTTATCTCGCATCACAACTTTGTATTTTAAATAGTTTTACAGACCTATCACCTTGTACATCAAAAAGGTAATCATAATCTTTTCTATTGATATTATCCGCTCATTGTGGTTTTAAGATGATATAGGAGAAATAAGATGAAAAAAGTATTACTTCCTATAATTACTATTATTTTAGTTATTCTTGTGTTTTTTATCATTCACAATCGTCCTCACAATAATCCACATATAATTCGCGTTTCAGGCAATATTGAAGTCGATGATATTGAATTGAGTTTTAAAATTTCCGGAAGAGTTGAAAAGCGATTTGTCTCTGAAGGTGATACTGTGAAGAAAAATCAGACCATTGCTACCCTTGAAAAATCCGAACTCATTAATGAAGTAAATGTTAGAAAAGCAGAGGTTCAATCAGCAGAAGCTTCTCTTGCTGAACTTGAAGCTGGTTCTCGACCTGAAGAAATTGCTCAAGCAGAAGCCTCCGTAAAAAAAGCGCAAGCAAAACTTAATGAATTAATAGCAGGCTCTCGTCCGCAAGAAATATCATCGGCTCAAGCCGCCGTTGAACGAGCAAAAGCCGAAATGGAAAGATTAAAATCAGAATATGAACGAAATCAAAAACTCTTCGATGAGAAGATTATTTCTGCACAAGAGTTTGATATAGCAAAAACCGCTTATAAATCAGCCAATACAGTTTTAAAAGAAGCAGAAGAACACCTTAAACTTGTCAAAGAGGGACCAAGACAGGAAGAAATTGATCAAGCTCGTGCTGCTTTAAAAGAGACAAAAGAACAATATGCCTTGATCAAAAAGGGTCCACGCAAAGAAACAATCGACCAAGCTCAGGCACGCTTGCAACAGGCGAAAGAAACACTCGCATTAGCAGAAACGCGTTTAGGTTACGCAATACTTATATCTCCTATCTCGGGAATTGTTCTGTCAAAAAATATAGAACCAGGAGAATATGTCTCACCCGGAACACCTGTAGTAACTGTTGGTAATCTCGAACAGGTCTGGTTAAGAGCCTATATTAATGAAACCGACTTAGGTCGAATCAAAATTGGTCAGAAAGTTCATATTATAAGTGATACATATCCTGAAAAATTATACGAAGGGGAAATCTCCTTTATTTCATCAGAAACAGAATTTACTCCTAAAACTGTTCAAACCGAGAAAGAACGCGTAAAACTTGTTTATCTTATTAAAATCACAATTCAAAATCCCAATATGGAACTAAAATCAGGAATGCCTGCTGATGCAGAAATCTTACTCTCAAAAGATTAAACGATAATAAAGTAAGGACAGAACAGTGTTCTGTCCTTACATAAGACTCAACCTAATGAATACTATCGAAGTAAATAATCTTATAAAAACTTTTGGTGAATTAAATGCAGTGGATGACATTACTTTCTCTGTATCTGAAGGAGAAATTTTCGGCATTGTTGGACCCGATGGTGCAGGAAAAACAACAACAATGCGACTCCTCACTGCTATTATGGAACCAACCTCTGGAGATGCATGGATTAGAGGAAAACATATTGTCAAAGAAGCGGAAACCATCAAAGAAGAAATCGGATATATGAGCCAAAGGTTTGGTCTTTATCCTGACCTTACGGTTATGGAAAACATCCGCTTCTATGCTGATATCTATGGAGTTTCTAAAAAAGGACAAGAAAAAAAGATTGATGAACTCCTTGCTTTTAGTAATCTCACACCATTCAAATCTCGTTTAGCAGGGAACCTCTCGGGCGGAATGAAACAAAAACTTGGTCTTGCTTGTGCATTAATTCACACTCCCAAAGTTCTTTTTTTAGATGAACCGACAAATGGAGTTGACCCTGTTTCGCGTCGGGACTTCTGGCGTATTCTTTATCAACTGCTTCAGGAAAAAGTTACCATCTTTATCTCCACTGCTTATTTGGATGAAGCAGAACGGTGTAATAGAATTAGTCTGATTCACAAAGGTAGACTCCTTGCAATCGGGACTCCTGATGAAGTAAAAACTCTTATGCAGGGAACAATCTTAGAAATAATCTCTGATGATCCCCGAAGAGTCATTGCCTTATTGCGTGAAAAGGTTGTGGCTGATTCCGTTGGATTATTTGGTGACCGGATCCATCTTGTAACCCAAGAACCTGATAAAATAAGGATAAACATCCCAGAAATTTTGGCTCAGGCAAATCTCAAAACTGAAGACTTACGCACTATTGAACCATCCCTCGAGGATGTGTTTGTATCTGTCCTCGCCAAGAAAAAAGAGAACACAAATGATGAATAAAAATGGAAAAGCTGTAATTGTTAAAGAATTAGAAAAACGATTTGGAAATTTTACAGCTGTGAATCGCATCAGTTTTGAAGTGGAGAAAGGTGAGGTCTTTGGATTTCTTGGTCCGAATGGTGCTGGTAAATCTACCACGATACGAATGCTCTGCGGTATTCTTGCACCTACAAGCGGAACAGGAATAGTAGCGGGTTTGGATATTATGACTCAAGCAGAAAAAATAAAATCCAACATCGGTTATATGAGTCAGAAATTTTCCCTTTATGAAGACTTAACAGTCGAAGAAAATATCGATTTCTATAGCGGAATTTATCGTATTTCTCCGAATCAGAAAGAAGATCGTAAAAACTGGGTTATTGAAATGGCAGGACTATCAGAACATCGAAACTCAAAAACAGGAATTTTATCAGGAGGATGGAAACAAAGATTAGCATTAGGATGCGCTATTCTTCATCAACCACCTATAATTTTTCTTGATGAACCTACTTCAGGTGTAGACCCAATTAGCAGGCGTCGATTCTGGAATTTAATCTATGAACTTTCTGATAAAGGTGTAACGGTATTTGTTACTACTCACTATATGGATGAAGCAGAATACTGTGATCGCCTGGCTTTAATCTATCGCGGAGAACTCATCGCTACCGGGACTTCAAAGGAATTAAAACACAATTTTATGAATGAAGAAGTTTTAGAAATCCAGTGTGAAAATCCTTACAATGTTATGACCGAAATTAAAAAATTAGAGAGTATTAAAGAAGTTGCTCTCTTTGGAAAAGGATTACACATCGTTACCGACAATAGTGAGTTGACCATTAGTGAAATTAAGAAACTTCCTGATGAAAAAAAATGCAGGGGCATAAACATACAAAAGGTTATGCCATCACTTGAAGATGTTTTTATATCCTTAATTGAAGCTCACGACCGCATAGAACAACCTCAAAAGGAGGTTACAAGATAAAAATAATCTCAATGGTGGATTGTAAAGTTCACCCAATAAAACAGTTTATGATGGGAAGAATGGTGCAATCGTTCCCTATGTCATAAAGGTTCATAATATATGAAACTCAATCGATT
>CAZYWQ010000124.1:0-7463 GCA_964651675.1 uncultured Candidatus Sumerlaeota bacterium
ATGTTAGGGATTTGATAGCAGGTCGTGGTGGTGCTGATCGTGTTTACATTATTTCCGGTACATTTGCTCATCAATATCTGAGCGATGTGGCTACAAGTCTTGGAAAAGATCCGGAAGATGTTATGATCGACGATATCGGACCGGGTGGTGGTAATGCGATTTATCATCAAATGCTCGAAGACGATGTGCAAACTTTTATGCCACATCCCAAGCTTATGGTAGGTTCGGATGGACCAACTGGTGCTCATCCTCGTGGATCAAGTACCTTTGCACGATTCTGGGGACATTATGCGCGTGATTTGGGTATGTTTTCAAAACAGGAGGCTGTTAGAAAAACTTCTACTCTTGCAGCTCAACAGTTTGGACTATTCGATCAAAAAAGAGGAGCTATACGAATTGGTTACTTTGCTGATATTACAATTATCGATTATGATAGCATAATCGATCTTGCCGACTATGATAATCCCACATTAACTCCTCTTGGAATCGAATATGTAATAGTTAATGGCTCTGCAGTTGTTAAAAATGGGAGCTATCAGGCGGTTTACAGTGGAAAAGTTTTGCGATCGACTTACTTTTTGGCAGTCAAACAATGGTCTCTATTCTAATTTTTTTCTATATTTATGAAAAGTGATTATATCGCTTATCTTTGTATTTCACTTCTTTATTGTCCCTATCAAAAAATACAACTTTGTGACCTTTGCTAACAACTTTTCCAATCATTGTTACCTGTACCAATGGATGTTTTTTAAACATCCTTTTAATAGTGTCTTGATCCTTGTCACAAGTGAACAATAATTCATAGTCTTCTCCGCCAAATAATGCAAATTCATAAGGATTCAGTTGCAACTTCTCACAAATATTTTTGAGTTGTTTTGAAATCGGAATTTTGTCGAGTTTAATTTGCATTGTTACATCACTCTGTTGCGATATATGATTCAATTCACTAAATAATCCATCGCTAATATCTATCAAAGAGAATCGTTCCAGCTTTTCCGAAAGCAGGATAGATTCTTTTAATCGTGGAGATGGACTAAGGTGTCTTTGAACCAAATAATTTCTATCTTCTCCAAAGAGGATTGGATTATCATTGAGAATTTTTAGTCCCAATCCCGAATCACCGAGGAATCCTGTTACATATATATTATCACCAACTTTGGCATTTTTTCGCAATGGAAGATCATAACTCTTCTTTCTATATCCAAACAAGGCTATGTTAACAACTAATTTCTTTGATCCTACAGTATCACCACCTATTAATTTGATATTGTACTCGTCACAAACATCATTTATTCCTCTTAATAGTTCTTTAAAGTCATCGAAAAGAAAATTTGGATTCAAACCCAGAGAGAGTAATAATAGTTCAGGAGTACCTCCCATAGCAGCAATATCACTGATGTTTATCAGGACTGATTTTCTCCCCAAAAGATAAGGATTGATGAAGTTGAAGGAAAAGTGCTGATCCTGAATAAGTATGTCGGTCGTGATGAGTTGATAATTACCTTGATATTGAGAAGGATCAACGACAGCCGCATCATCGCCAATGGATGTTATGATTTTTTTACTTTCATCACTATCTTTATCTTCTACCTTTTCTTTAAAACACTCTGCGATATAAGCAATGAGAGCTAGTTCTCCAATATCTTTTATTTTTTTTGCCATCGTTATTTTATCTCAAAAATTAATTATCAAAAAGTATATTGACTAACGAAGTAGGATTTCAAGATTTGATTAACTTATCAAGAAATTTTGGACAATAAAAAAGGCTGATTTTAAATCAGCCTTTTTTTAATAATTGATAGATTTACTTACAGATAAGAATCACTATTTATTCATCCGAAAGTTATTAACAAACGATTTAAAATCCTCCGAATATTTCGAAACAAGTTCATCGTTGTCGGAATAATAGGTAAGAATCAAGCCTGTTCCAGGAGCATAAAAATATGCCTTTCTGAGAAGTTTTTCCTTAGCCCCGGAAGCCCCACCTTTGCGTAGAACTTGAAGATCTTTGATTATACAATCCAGATCATTTTGAGTTCTTACATCTTGTGAGTCAGCCGCCATAATGTCATATACTTTTTCTAACTTCTGATATTCTAATTGTGCAACATCATAGACACTTGTGGCAAGTTCATATTGACTAAGATCAAAAACTGATAGTTCCACAGAGATTTCGTCATTTGTAGCTGCATCTCTGAGAGAAAATTTGGCAATTGTACCTGTCCTAAGCCCTTCGGTAACTAATCCCCAATCTTCCGATGGCGCCACTAAAGTGCAATTATATTCATCACTTTTAAATTCCGCTCCTTTTGCAATTTCACTCACAGGTACTCCTTCTAATGAGAGAAATGCTTCATTTCCTTCTTCTTCACCAAGATATGATATCAAAAACTGCGAATCGACTTCGATGATTCTCCTGAGTTCATCCTGCACTAATTTTGTTAGTTCTCTTCTATATCCAGGAATATCATGCTGGTTGAATAAGCTTAGCGTTTTGTCAGATAATTTTATCTCACCAGGTGGATCTTTTTCGATAAGCTGTTTACCATCGTACTCAAGGAAAAATAAACTACCATCAAAAGCTTTTTTCTGCGAATCGAGTTTCAAAAACATCAAAGTACCTGGATTCTCTTTCAATCCAAATAGACTGACCGCAAAAAACAACATACATATTAAGATTAAACATTTCTTTAACATTTGCACATCCCCTTTTCCTTTAATTTCTTAATTCATTACCTAACATATCTTACAAGGCAATAGCAAGCAAAAAAATATCTATGGAATCTTACTCGAAATAGGCTTGTAAAATATATATATTTCTCTCCTTTATTTATCGGCTGATATTAAAAATTCCTTAGGCCAGATATAAAAAATATATAGACTTATAAGACGATTAATAATAACTTCTTTATTACAAAATATATCATTTGGGAGGAAAAAGGTGGAAAGATTAGAAGAGATATTAAATGAGGATAATTTAAACAATATTAATGTCTCAGAAGTAATGAATTTAGTAAAAGATAAGGTTCAAAAACAGAGAAACGAAATAGATTATTACTTCAAATCCTGTATGGAAGTCATCAAGTTGATATCTCAGGATGACAATATGTGCCAGGTTAACAGCAATTTGCAACAAGCCAATCTCAGCTTCAATCCAAGGAATAAACCACATTTGGACAAACCCACAGAATCAGAAGAACTTCAACACGAGATGCAAAAGTCATTAAACAAAATCAACCGCTGGTTCTATGATTATCCTTTAACAGACACTTCTCTTAAAAACAGATTGAGAAAAATGCTGAAAAAGACCATTCGTCCTTTTCTCTTATATCAAAATGCGTTTAATGTTCATTTTACACGACTTTTGAATAATTTTATTACATTATATGACACTGAAATTGCAGACAATACCCATTATAACGCTTATATTGTGAGAACTCTTAATTCGCTTGTTAGTAAAGTATTAAATTCGGAAAAGTTAATTATAGAATGGACTGATGACCTATCAAGAGCCATCCATAAATGGTTGGAAGATAACAAAGAAGAAGTGCTTGTTGAGATGCAGAAAGAATACAATGATATACAAAATACTATTAACAAGGAAATTGAGGAAAGAAATGAAGCCTTAACCAATTCTAATAAATCCATAGAGGAAATACATAATACAATAAAATCATTTAACAATAGAATGGATGAGGAGTTCGGTCGATTCAATAGAATTAACGAAATATTGGAATCAACAATTAATCAAATAAATACACATAAAACAGACATATCCGAGATACATCAGCAACTCGATAAAAACATCCAGGAAAGAATAAAGGAATACAGGAACTTACAGCTAACTATAAAATCTATACAAAACAAGCTATTGGAACAGAAGGAGACAGTATCTCATCCAGATAAAAAAACTCAAAGAACTCAAGACACAATTATTGATCACTACCAGAATATACCAAATTTCGACTTTTATGCTTTTGAAGAATGGGCAAGAGGCTCTGAAGAATCAGTTGTTTCTCAGCAGGAAAGTTATGTTGAATTTTTTAAGGGTAGAAACAATATTCTTGATGTGGGTTGTGGAAGAGGAGAATTCCTGGAGTTGCTAAGAAAAAGTGATATCGAAGCCTATGGAATCGATACGGACATAAATATGATCGAACATTGCAAGGAGAAAAATCTAAAAG
This sequence comes from uncultured Candidatus Sumerlaeota bacterium, assembly GCA_964651675.1. Taxonomy (GTDB): domain Bacteria; phylum Sumerlaeota; class CAZYWQ01; order CAZYWQ01; family CAZYWQ01; genus CAZYWQ01. The sequence continues at coordinate 4,185 of CAZYWQ010000124.1, forward strand.
TTCTTAAAATAGATATTCTATCACACCTAAAATCTTTGGATAACGATTCTCTCGGAGGAATTTTCGCAGGTCAATTAATTGAGCATCTATCAACCACTGATTTGATAACTCTAATAGAATTAGCCTACGATAAATTAAAACCAGATAGTCCAATTATTCTTGAAACCGTCAATCCAACGAATCTGACAACTTTTTCTGGTAGCTTTTATGCTGACCCTACTCATATTAAACCGATTCATCCTGTAACACTCGAATTTTTCATCGAAAAGGCAGGATTTAGAGATTTTAATCTCCATTTTTCTGTTCCTTTTCCTGAAGAAGGTAGATTGAAGGAGTGCGATATCCCGGATAACAATAACGAACATAAAAAAGATTTCTTTATAACTTATAATGAAAATGTACGGAAGCTAAATCAGATTCTTTTTGGATATGCAAATTATGCAATAATCGCATATAAGTAATCCTAACGATTGAAAGGAATCATCGAATTTGAAGATTGCTATTGATGTTCAAACACTTTTTACTGAAGAAAAAGATAGGGGTATTGGCAGATATACTTTTCAATTAATTAGTAACATCTTAAAGATGGATACAAATAATGAATACATTCTGTGCGGATTGGAAGAACTAAATAGCCTTTGTAAAAATCTATTGGAATCTCCAAATTGTAAATATGAGAAGTATGAATTGAGTCCTCCTGCGAGTTATTATAAGCAGGTCCCTCCGTTTGCGCCACTTTTTCAATCACCGAAATTTGCTGACATTGATTTGATTCATATAACAAGTCCAGTCATGCATAATATTCTTATCCCATCTTTTTATCCCACACAGACTCTCTTTACACTTTATGATATTATTCCTCTCGTATTTAAGAGTCAAAATCAGGATGTTCTCCCGGAACACATCTGGGGAGATTATAACCTCAGATTGAAAGAGATAAATAAGGCTACAAAAATCGCTGCTATCTCGGATTGCACAAGAAACGATTTGATTCAGTATTTAAACATTCAAGAAGATAGAATTGAAAATATCTCAGGTGGCGTTGATCCAATCTTCAGAAAGATTAATGATGACTCAAAAATAAATAATACAAAACAGAAATATCAAATTAAGGGTGAATATTTATTAACGCTTAGTGGTTTCAATCCGAGAAAAAATTTGGATGGGACACTTCAGGCATATAAAAAACTCTCAAGCGGAATAAGAGGAAGATATAAACTCGTTGTCGTATGCGGATTAAACGAGAATGAAAGAAAAATCTTAAAAGATACAATGGAGAGTTTAAAAGTAACCAAAGATGTAATATTTACTGGCTTTGTGTCGGATGATGAACTCGTTTATCTGCTCAATGGAGCGACCTTATTTTTGTTTCTATCTTTGTATGAAGGATTTGGATTACCTGTTGCTGAAGCAATGGCTTGTGGATTACCTGTGGTTGCTTCCAATGTTTCTTCTATTCCGGAAATTTGCGCCGATGCGGGAATATTAGTAGATCCTGAAAATCCGAAAGAAATTGCAAAAGAGATAGAATCTCTCATTACTCAACCTAGTAAACTCAAGGAACTTGGTGAGAAATCGATTGAACAAGCAAAGAATTTCAATTTCGAAACTGTGGCTAAAAAATGTATTGGAATTTATGAATCGTTACATAAGGAAACTTTGAATATACACAGTACTCAAAACAAAAAATCACAACAGAACCAAAAAAAAATAAAGGTGGCTTACTTTTCACCTTTGAATCCTCAGAAAACGGGTATCTCAGATTATAGTGAAGAATTATTAACTTACCTCAAAGAGTATCTGGATATCGACATTTACATAGATTTTATTTCATTAGACAACAAGGAATTGGAGAAAAATTTCCCAATATATAATTATCAATTATTCAACACCATTCATAAGAAAAAGAAATATGATACCATCATTTATCATTTGGGAAACAATCGTGTTCACAAATATATCTATAGGATGATGCAAATACATCCTTCGATTACGGTGATGCACGATTTAAACATTGTGGGATTTCTTTCATCGTTCACAATTTTTGATAATAATTCTGTCGAACTTGCCACTGAATTTGTTGGTATCTATGGAGATGACATTATCTCATTGGCAAAAAAACTGCAAAATCAAGATCAGCATATTGATTTCAGAAAGCACTTGTTAAGTTATAAAGCTTTGGAACATAGCAAATTTATTCTTGTTCATAATAAATATTGTCAAAAAGAGCTTGGTAAAAACAATCCAAATCACATTCCTATCGAGCTTATTCATAGTGGTATAAAGATCCCCGAAAAACCTTTGACTGAGAATGATAAAAAAAAGGCTAAGGAAGAGTTGGAAATCGATGAAAATACTTTTCTGATTTCGTCATTTGGATTTGTAAATCCTTTTAAAAGAGTAAGTAAATTCATATCTGCTCTTCATCGGATATTATTTCATCATACAAATATCAAGTTTTATTGTGTTGGTGAGATACTGGATGATAAAAAACCATTTTTAGATTCGATTATCAAAAAATATGGTCTTGAAGACTATATCTACTTTACTGGTCACATTGATATAAACACGTTTTATAAATATATCAAAGCCACAGACCTTTGTATAAATTTACGCTATCCTTCCTTTGGGGAGACCTCAGCTACATTGCTCAGAGTACTCGCTTACGGAGTGCCTGCACTTGTTTCGAACATCAATCAATACAAAGAATTTCCTGATGATTGTTGCTGGAAGGTCGATGTTGATGAGAAAGAGATAGACGAGTTAATTAACTATGTGGATATACTAATTCGTTCGAAAACTCTAAGAGAAAAGATGGGGCAAAATGCCTTTAATTTTATCCAGAATGGTTTTGATTGGGAGACTGTATCGAAGAGATATTATGAATATATAAAATTATTTGTTAAGTAGGGGTAGGGTGACACTGCCCCCCACATAATAATTCTTGAATATTTATCATCATATCCATTTAATAATTAGGTAGTGATTTTTTCAGGAGCGATTTATGTCTAATGAGATGGACAGAAGAGAATTTATTATTCGAGTTGGTGCAGCTACAGGTACAGCTATTTTATTCGGTGCCGGGGCATTATTTCTTCACAACAAGAAAAAAATCTCTTCTTCTGAATTTACCAATATCGTCAGAAAAGATTTCTCGATAGAGTTGCCATCTACTTTTCCGCAGATGGTTATTGCACACGGGACTTCTCCATCAAAAAATACTCTTGCTGCAATCGAAGAGTTAAATGGTGGGAAAGGTACTGGAATTAAGAAATTCAT
>CAZYWQ010000125.1:0-6377 GCA_964651675.1 uncultured Candidatus Sumerlaeota bacterium
GAGTCACATCGATTGATAGTGCAGATTTCTATAAATGGGAATTAGTATGGGCAAAAACACCAACACCCGATCCAAGTACAGTAACACCAACACCAAGGTCTGCATTTTATGGTGATCCCGATAGAATGATGTATATGGGAGAAGAGTTTGGAGGAAGAGGTGGTAGAGAAATGGGTGATGAGTTCATTTTTGGATTCGGACGATATGAAGCCACTCCAACTCCTATACAAAAACCTCCTTTAGGCAACATTACTCCTATTAGAATAAAAGCACGAGGAACTAATAGAGCTATTATGTCTCTCGTTTATTCCGTTGCCGATGGTGCAGGAACCTATCACCTGGACGAAGTTAAAGTCACGAGAGATTCAAAAGAGGAAGGATATGTCTATCTGGATTGCTTGATTATACCGTTTAGTTTTGTCAATTGGGAAATAGACCTTTAGACTAAAATAAATTAATGTAAGAGGATGAAAATGATTTCTAAAGAATTACTCGATATTCTCGTGTGTCCTGTTGATAAAAAAGAATTAAAATTAATCGATAATAAATGGTTAAAATGCACACATTGTAAAAGGAAATACGAAATTATCGATGATATCCCCAATATGTTACCAGAAGAAGCTGTAATCGACGAAGAATAAAGTCATTTCAAATAAATCCATTCTTTTGATTGATACTTTTCTATAAAAGATTCTGCTAATTTTATCTCGTCATTTCTTAAAGCACTTTCCACAAAGTCAATTCCAAGATCATTACTCAATTTTTCAACGATTAAATCTTGTAGTTTTCTTCTATTTTCCTTAACTGCTTTTATATACTCCTCAGGTATTTGACCTAAGAATGTTTTATTGTTAGAAGTCTGGATTGAACAATGTAATAGCCATTTTTTCCCTGTTCTTTTTTGTGACATACCAATGACTTTCACACCTTCATAAAACAAATCACTCGTAGCAAACACATTGAAGCAAAAAGAATTATCTGCAGGTGAAGAGTTATCAGAATTAACTTCATCGAGTTTTATCCCAAGTTCAGAAAATGATTCTTTCAATGCATCCTTCATATAATCATACGACTTCCCGATATCTCTTGGGAAAAAAAGATTATCATAGGATACCACCGAAAGCGTTATTTCACCTTTATGATAGATAGCCGATCCGCCTGTTATTCTTCTTGTCAGGTTACTCTTCTTTTCAAATTCCAGAAACTCATACTGTATTTCATCGGACTTTTGAAAATAACCTAAGGTAATACAAGGAGGTTCCCAGGAATAAAACCTTAGCGTAAGAGGATATTCTGAATTTAACAACTGAAATAGAGCTTCATCAATAGCCATATTGATAAAACCATTTTGTGAAGGAGAGATAATCAAACGAAGTGACATTTTTAGTTATCATCTCTTACAAAGTTTGTTTAAGGATTGGATTTCGAGCAGCTTGTACTTCATCAAGCCTCTTCACAGGTGTTGTATGAGGAGCATCGAGAACAATATCTTTATTCTTTTCTATTTCTTCATTTATCTTAAACATAATTGAAGCAAAGTTATCGAGTGTTTCCTTGCTTTCACTTTCAGTCGGTTCTATCATCATTGCCTCTTGAACAATAAGCGGAAAGTATATTGTCGGAGGATGAACACCATAGTCAATCAATCGTTTCGCAAAGTCCAGACATCTTACTCCCTTTTCTTTTTGTTCCTTAAGAGAAATGACAAATTCGTGCATACATTTGCTATCATAAGGAATCTCGAACACCTGTTCCAACAAGACTCTTAAATAATTAGCATTAAGCACAGCGTTCTCCGAAATCTTTCTTAATCCCTCTTCTCCTAATGTTAATATATAACAAAAAGCTTTTACAATAACAGGAAAATTGCAATAAAAAGAGCGTATCTTGCCTATCGAATCAGGTTTATCATAATTAAGTTGATACTTATTATTGACCTTTTCAATAATTGGTACTGGTAAAAAAGGAATTAAATTTTTTGAAACACCAATTGGACCAGCTCCAGGACCACCACCACCATGAGGCGTAGAAAATGTCTTATGCAAATTGAAATGCATCAAATCAACACCAAAATCACCAGGTCGTGTTTTACACATTATGGCATTAAAATTCGCACCATCCATATAAATCAAACCACCTTTTTTATGAACCATATCTGCAATCATCTTGATATCTTCTTCAAAAAGTCCAAGAGTATTCGGATTAGTTATCATAACAACAGCGACTTCATCGGTAAGTGAATCTGCAAGTTGGTCAACATTAATCAATCCCTTTATATTCGATTTTATTTGTTTGGCTTGAAAATGACTCATATTCGAAGAAGATGGATTTGTGCCATGAGCGGAATCAGGAATAAGAACAAACTTGCGATTCTCATTTTTTGTCTCAAAGTATTTCTTCGCAATCAGTAGACTAATCATTTCACCGTGAGCACCAGCCGCTGGTTGGAGGGATACTGCGGACATACTTGATACTTCGCATAACCACTTCTCAAGAAGATAACAGACCTTCAATACGCCCTGAATCGTCGATTCAGACTGATAAGGATGTCTAAATTTAAAGGAATCGTCATTTGCTACATCTTCATTTATCTTGGGATTATACTTCATCGTACAAGATCCAAGTGGATAAAAACCATTATCGACACCAAAATTCTTGCGAGAAAGATCTGTATAATGCCTGACAATATCTAATTTACTCAATTCAGGTAATTTTAACTCGGCTGTTCTTAGAAATTTATTCGAGATATATTTACCAACATCGCTTAATCCTAATCCACAATCAGGCAATGTAACAGCACCTCTGCCTTTCACACTTTTTTCAAATATTGTCTTACTGTTCACGATTCCTTCACTCATTAGGTTGTTTAAAATTCTTTTAATAAATCTACAAGTCTATCTATTTCTTCTTTACTATTCATTTCGGTAACACAAACTAATAAACAATCTTTTAACTCTTCATAAAATTTTCCTAATGGAACACCAGGAAAACAATTTTTCTTAGAAAGCTCTTCAAATATCTCATTAGCATCTCTCGGACATTTGAGTACAAATTCCTTAAATGTAGGTTGATGAAATTTAAGTTCATAACCCTTTAAGGAACTCAAACGCTTCTTCGCATATTCAGCCCTTTCAAGGCATATTAATGCCACCTTACTAAGCCCTTCGGGTCCTAAAACCGTTAAATAGATTGCTGCTCTTAATGCATTCAATGCCTGATTAGTACAGATATTCGAAGTCGCTGATTCTCTTCTAATATGCTGTTCTCTCGTTTGTAGAGTCAAAACAAAACCGCGTTTACCTTCCTTATCCACAGTTTCACCGACCAATCTGCCTGGAATCCTTCTTAGATACTTATCCTTGCAAGCAAATACTCCGATATTACCACCACCCCAATAAGGATAATTCCCCAAAGACTGTCCTTCTGCTACAGCAATGTCTGCATCATATTCTCCCGGAGACTTTAAAATCCCCAATGAAATCGGATCAAATACCCCTATTAACAAAGCCCCTGTTTTTTGTGTGATGCCCGCTATTTTAGTTAAATCCTCAACACTACCAAAAAAATTTGGATTCTGAATAACTACTGCAGATGTATTTTCATCAATACTATCTAATAAATCTTTTCTATTAGTTACTCCATCTTCTACATTAATAATTTTCAAATTCAATTCATCAGAAGTAAAATAAGTTCGTATAACATCAATATATTCAGGATGCACAGCTTTCGAAATCACCAAATCAGATTTTTTATTCACTGCTATCGCAATCCTAATCGCCTCTACCAGAGCAGTTGCACCGTCATAGAGTGATGCATTCGAAATATCCATTCCCGTAAGATTACAAATGAGTGTTTGGTATTCAAAAAATGACTGAAGTATACCCTGACTTACTTCAGCCTGATAAGGAGTATAGGAAGTATAAAATTCCGAACGATAACTTAAATGGTTAACTAAGGAAGGAACAAAATGATTATAACAACCTGCACCAAGAAACGATATTGAATCATTAATGCCCTTATCTAACTTATTAATATTAGCGACAAATTCTTTTAATTCGATTTCACTCTTAGATTTCGGAAGATTCAGACTCCCTTTTATTTTCAAATCTTGTGGAATGCAATCGAATAGTTCTTCGATAGAAGAAATCTTTACTTTCCCCAACATCTCCTCTATTTGAAAAGGTGTATTAGAAATGTAAGGATTCAATGGCTCCCCTTCTCTCCACAAAATACCTTATAATTCTGATAATCCAATAAATCCGTTAATTCATCAAGGTTGCTAAGTTCAACCTTTATCATCCAACCATCATTAAACGGGTCAGAAATAAGTTTTTCTAAATTATCTACTAAGTCATTGTTAATTTCAACAACCTTTCCAGATACCGGAGAATTCAAATCAAATACTGCCTTTACTGACTCTATAACTCCGAAAGGTTCTTTCTGATTCACCTCTTTCCCAACATCAGGAAGTTCAAGAAATACAATATCATTAAGTTCAGCAATGGCAAAATCAGTTAATCCAATCGTCCCAACATCCTCTTCAATAGCTATCCACTCGTGAGTTTTCGTATATTTTAATTCTTCTTTGCTCATTTCTTTGTTCCCCTTTTCACAAACGGTTTTTTTACTATAACTGCCTTACATAAAGAATCTCTTATCTCAATCTCAATCTGATTCCCAACCTGATTATAATATCTTTCTATATATCCCAGGCCTATATTTTTTTTCAATACAGGAGAATAAGTTCCACTCGTAACTTTGCCAATTAGATTATCCTTCTTAAAAATACGGTATCCATTACGAGGAACTCCCTTATCAATCATCTCAAAAGCAATCAGTCTTCTTTCAAACTCACTGTTACTTGTCGTAATAAGAGCATCGATTCCAATAAATCTCTTTTTAGGGAACTTCACAACTCTTTTGAGATCAGCTTCCAAAGGAGTAATATTAGTATCGAGTTCATTTCCATATAAAGGTAAACATGCTTCAATCCTTAATGTATCCCTTGCTCCCAATCCCACAGGTTTAAGCTGAAATTCCTCACCAGCACTTAAAAGTTTGTTCCATACATCAAGACCATAAAGATTCCCAAAAATCAGTTCAAACCCATCCTCTCCTGTATAGCCACTTCTCGAAATAAGTGACTTAACATCACCTACTCTACCAATATCGAAATGATGAAATTTGATTAACGAAAGGTTAAGATTACATACTTTTTGCAAAACCTGTTCCGCATTTGGTCCCTGAATAGCTATCATTGACAAAGAATCTGTTTTATCCTCAATTACCACATTATATTCACCAATATTCTTCTGCAGCCACATTAATACATCTTCTGCATTAGAAGCATTAGCAATAACCATTAAATAGTCATAAGCCTTAAAGACCATTACATCATCTATGATTCCCCCATGTTCATTGCAAATGACTGTGTATTGTAAACTATTATCTTCTATCTGTTTAATATCATTTGTTATAATATAATTAATGAACTCGATTCTATCCGGACCATCGATTCGAATTCTTCCCATATGAGAAACATCAAAAATCCCAACACTTTCCCTGACGGCTAAATGCTCTTTAATAACGCTATCATAATAGATAGGCATTGCCCAATCGTGGAATTCTATTATCTTGGCATTATTTTTCACATGCCATTCATATAAAGAGGTATATTTCATTTTCTATCCATACTTTACATTGAAATCACTGAATATACTATTTTACTGCTTAAACACAGCTCCTGTAGAAGCTGATGTTACCTGTTTCGCATATCTTGCTAAGTAACCCGTTTTAATCTTTGGTTCAGGAGATTTCCATTTCGAAAGCCTCTTTTTAATTTCTTCATCCGATAAGTCAACATCTAATTTATGATTTTCAATATCTATGATTATTTTATCTCCTTCTTCAAGGATAGCAATAGGACCGCCTTCCATTGCTTCTGGTGAAATATGACCTATAGCACATCCTCGAGTACCTCCCGAAAATCTACCATCAGTGATTAATGCCACATCTTCTATTAATCCGAATCCAGCAACTGCCGATGTAGCGGTTAACATCTCCTGCATTCCTGGACCTCCCTTCGGTCCTTCATATCTGATAACAATCACATCTCCTTTATTTATCTTTCCGTCCAGTACTGCTCTTGCTCCTTCTTCTTCACCTTCGAAAATTCTTGCCTTACCGATAAATTTCATCATCTTCTTCGGAACGGCAGATTGCTTGACAACTGCTCCTTCAGGAGCTAAATTCCCAAAAAGAATCGCAATTCCTCCTGTCTTTAGATAAGCATTTTCTATCGGTCTGATAACATCTGGATCAATAACCTCTGCTTTCTTGATATTTTCACCAACTGTTTTACCTGTCACTGTAATGCA
>CAZYWQ010000125.1:6387-7449 GCA_964651675.1 uncultured Candidatus Sumerlaeota bacterium
CAATCTTTATCAATCAATCCTTTCTCGGATAAAACCTTCATAACCGCCTGAATACCACCAGCATTGTTTAAATCCTCGATAAAATGTTTACCACCGGGTCTCAAGCTACATATATTAAATGACTTCTTGCTTATTTCGTTTATCATATTCAGATCAATTTTAAAACCAGCTTCATAAGCAATTGCCTGCAAGTGCAAAATAGTATTTGTCGAGCAACCTAATGCCATATCGACAGTAAGAGCATTTTGAATGGCATCCATAGTCAAGATATCTCTCGGTTTGATTCCTTTCTCAACAAGATTCATAATAGCCATACCAGCTTGTTTGGCAAGTCTGACTCTTGCTGCCAAAACAGCAGGAATCGTCCCATTACCCGGCAATCCCATTCCAATGGCTTCTGTTAAGCAATTCATAGAATTAGCGGTAAACATCCCTGCACAAGAACCACAGCTTGGACAGGCAAAATCTTCATATCCTTTCAACTGCTCCTCACTCATCTTCTTAGCCTTGTAAGCACCTAATGCCTCAAACACACTTATTAAATCTATCTTTTTACCCTTGTAAATCCCTGCTAACATTGGTCCACCGCTTACAATTACGGTTGGAATATTTAATCTCATTGATGCCATAAACATACCAGGAATAATCTTATCGCAGTTCGGCACCATAACAAGTCCATCAAAAGGATGAGCAATTGCCATCGTTTCTACTGTATCAGCGATTAATTCCCTACTTGCCAAAGAATACTTCATTCCGATGTGATTCATTGCAATACCATCGCAGATTCCTATCGTACTGAACTCGATCGGAGTCCCACCTGCCATTCGTATTCCTGCTTTGACCGAATTGACTATCTTATCAAGGTCGATATGACCAGGAATAATCTCATTCTGTGAATTTGCAACTCCAATAAGAGGTCTCGAAAGCTCCTCATCTGTAAATCCAATCGCCTTGAAAAGAGATCTGTGTGGTGTTCTTTCAATCCCTTTTTTCATTTGATCACTGCGCATTTTGTTTCTCCTAATTTGTATTTCTAATTTATGGAATTATTATCTTTTAACC
>CAZYWQ010000126.1:0-3125 GCA_964651675.1 uncultured Candidatus Sumerlaeota bacterium
TCTCCTACGGAGTGGACGAAGGCATTCTCATTTCCGACAAAGCATTTGCCGGTTCAGACACATTAGCAACATCATATACTCTTGCCTGTGCGATAAAAAATATCGATAATTACGACCTTATTATTTGCGGAAAACAAGCTATAGATGGAGACACAGCACAAGTCGGACCTGGAATAGCAGAATGTCTCGATATTCCATTTGTCGCCTTTGTTAAAAAAATAGAAGAAGCAACCAATGAAGCCATCAAAGTCGAAAGAATGATGGAAGACGGCTATGATGTAATCGAACTGCCACTACCCGGAGTCATCACCGTAGTAAAAGAAATAAATGAACCGAGAATGCCATCACTCAGAGGTAAAATGAAGGCATCAAAATACGAACCCATCATACAAACTTCCGAACATATAGATGCTCATCCCGACAAACTCGGTCTGAAAGGTTCTCCGACACAAGTGTTGAAGGTTTTTTCACCCAAATTAAGAACACAAGGTGAAATCATAGAAGGAGAAAGCATTGATGAAAAAGCAGAAAAGCTGGTTTCAAGACTAAAGGAGGCGAAAATTATATGAGCATAGTGATAGATGAAGAAAAATGTGTTGGTTGCACACTCTGTGTAAAAGCCTGCCCTTATGATGCTATCGAAATGCAAAATGAAAAAGCTGTCATCTTAGACAACTGCACCTTGTGTAATCTATGCATTCCATCCTGCAAATTCGACGCCATTATCAAAATCGAAGAATTCGTAAAAGTAAAAGACCTTTCTGCCCATAAAGGTGTCTGGACAACGATTGAACAGCGTCGAAATAAAATTTGCAGCGTTTCTTACGAACTAATCGGAGAAGGACAAAAATTAGCAAAAACTCTAAATGAAGAATTATCATCCGTAATCCTCGGATATAAAATATCAGACCTCGTAGAAGAATTACTACATTACAACCTCGATAAAATATATGTATTCGACGATCCGTTATTAGAAAATTTTCAGGACGATATCTACTCAGAATGCCTTGCCTACTTAGCAAGAAAACATAAGCCAAGTATAATACTAACAGGCGCAACAAGTATTGGGCGGTCATTCATCCCACAAGTAGCAGTAAAACTCCAAACAGGATTAACAGCCGATTGTACAGGATTCGAAATCGATGAAACAGGCAAACACCTTCTTCAAACACGACCAGCATTTGGTGGAAACATTATGGCGACCATCGGTTGTTATCAAAACAGACCGCAGATGGCAACTGTCCGACATAAAGTAATGAAACCTGCTCCAAGAACAACCGAGAAAAAAGGCGAAGTAATCAATGTAGAAATTCCCAAGAGTATCAAACCACCAAGAACAAAATTCATTGAATCAATAGAAGAGATAGAAGAAACGATAAACATCGCTGAAGCCGACATAATCGTATCAGGTGGGCGAGGATTAGGTGATCCTAAATATTTCAGCCTTATCGAAGACCTCGCTAAAGCAATTGGCGGAGCTGTTGGTGCATCAAGAGCTGCAGTAGATGCCGGTTGGATACCATACTCTCATCAAGTTGGACAAACAGGCAAAACCGTCTGTCCAAAAGTCTATATAGCCTGCGGAATCTCAGGAGCTATACAACATCTGGCAGGAATGCAATCCTCCAATATCATAATCGCTATAAATAAAGATCCAAACGCACCCATATTTAAAATAGCAACTTATGGCATTGTCGACAGTCTACACGAGGTTATCCCAGCCTTAATAAAGAAATTAAGCAACAAATAATGTAAAAATTTTTACACCCCTAACCTGTCACATTATTCTTGACAATCATTTTAGATATTAATATATTTCCCACTTGATAATATAAAAAGTAAACGAGTGGAGTTACAATGAGAAAATCCTTTTCTCACTTGTATGATATATTATCTTTACCTCCGGATTATAGTATTTCACTTTGCAATAAATTTAGTCTTAGAATATTAGCGTCTATTATTTAAGGGATTTTTTTGTTTTAGATTTAATGTTTTTGTTTGTATTTACCGATATTATTTAAAACTTGACTTATAATTCAAATAAGAATAAAACCGTTGGTATAATAGTAGGGTAAAATAAAGATAACTTTAATATTTCATTAAATCGCAAGATTAGTCGATAAGAAATTAAGAAACCGAAAAACTTTTTAAATAAAAATTTAAGTGTGTAATATTTATCTTAAATATTTGAGGTGAAACTATGATCTTTGGTGGAAAAAATTATGTAGGTTTAGATATAGGTAATACGAGTATCAAGGCTGTACAACTTAAGAAAACAAAGAAGAATCCCCTTCTTGAAAAAATCGCAGTAGAGCCGATCTATCCTGATGGCAAACCAGAAGAAATGACCGAAGCGGATGCTACAATCAAAACAAACGCAATAAAAAGATGTTTAGAAAAAGCCAATATTACCGCAAAAAACTGCATTTCCGCTGTAAGTGGTGAATCCATCATCGTAAGATACATCCAACTACCAGAGATGCCCGAAACAGAACTCAAAAACGCACTGAGATGGGAGGCAGAAGAGTACATCCCTTTCAGAATGGATGAGGTCAATATCGACTCTATGATTTTAGGAAAAAGTGTAGAAGAAGGGAAAATAGATGTATTACTTGTATCAGCCACAAAAGAACTAATTAACAATCATGTTAGTATCTTAAAAGAAGTTGGTCTCAGTCCTGTTATTATCGATATTGCATCATTTGCACTTCTGAACTGTTACGAATACAACTACAATCCCCCAACCGACGAAGCAACCGCTCTAATCAGCATTGGCTCCGATGTTACAAGTATCACCATCTATAACAATGGTGTTTCTCGATTCACCCGTGATATTGAAGCAACCTCAGCAGGTGATTCGATTTCCAAGTCATTACAAATGAAACTCGGATTATCCTTCAAAGACGCAGAAAGACTAAAAATCGAATCCGGCGCACCTTTAAAAAATCTTGATCAAACAACCCAAGTCGGTAGTGATATACTTGATAATATAAAATCCACTGTTGAAAAGATTACAGGCGAAGACCTTGGAGACGATTCCGTCGAAACAAAAGCCGCAAAAGTAATTCAAGTCTCCCTTGATAATCTCTTAGGCGAAATAAAAAGATCGATTCAGTTCTTTGAAA
>CAZYWQ010000126.1:3135-7447 GCA_964651675.1 uncultured Candidatus Sumerlaeota bacterium
CTTTCCCAATTAAAAAAGTCGCCTTAAGCGGTGGAACTGCCCAAATGAAAAACATTCACAAATATTTTTCCGATGAACTGAATCTTCCAGTCGAAGTTATCAATCCTTTAAGAAATATTGAGTTATCGTCCAAATATACTGATCCTAATTATATCCAAAGTATAGCTTCTCAATTGAGTGTATGTATTGGATTAGCTATAAGAAAGGTGGTTGAATAACAATGATAAGAATCAACCTCTTAGAAGAAGGTGAAAAACCTAAAAAGGCTAAAAAGGTTCGGGAAGCACCAGTTGTGGCGATGAAGCCCCAGATGGTCTCCCAATATATTATTGTTGCTACAATTATCCTTGCCTTAGTTCCACTTTTTATAGGTTATAAGAAATATTCTAAAGTAAGAGAAGTAGTTAAAAATGTTGAAGATGCAAAAGTCAAAAAAGCGAATTTAGAAAAAGATGTTAAAAAGCTTCAGGAAAAAAGCAAGGACATCAAGGCAATTATCTCCACCTTAAGAAACCAGGTTGAAGTCATTGACCGTCTTGCCCCTGGAGAAAAGGGCATATTCTGGTCAGAAAAACTTGATTATTTATCAGATTTAATCCCTAAAGATATCTATATATTAAATGCCAAAATTACCGAGAAAGTTAATCAAGTCGAAACAGAAGAATCCAAAAAAGCCCGAGAAGATTGGCTCAAGAACAAAAAACAAGGGAAAGAACCCAAAAAGCAAACGCGTCCAGTTATTGAACAACGCTTAATCCTCACCTGCATTGCTGATGCGGAAGAAAGAGAAGATAGAATCAGGCTTATGACCTCCTTTCAGGACGCTATGAAAAATCACAAGGCTATACGCAAAGGGAAAATCAGAAGATTTATGGATAATCTTACAGATTCAATTTATATATCAGGTATTAGAACCGTTGATTCTTATGGAAAAGAATGCGGTCAATTTAATCTGACTTTAATTTCTGAGTCTTCTTAATACAAATATAAAGGGGTATTACTATGATTGAATTCACCGAAAAAGATAAAAACACCGTAACAGTATGTATCGTATTACTTCTTATCCTCTGTGTTGGTGTTTTCTATATGAATAAGTATTTCTGGAAAGTAAAAGTTTCTTCAAAAACAAAAGAATTGGACAAGTTACTCGACGAGAATAAAAAATTGCAGAATGAAATCAGAGAAGCCAATCTTATCATTGCACAAGAAGATCAGATACCAGCACTAAAGGACAAAATCGAAAAAATCCAGAAAAGACTCCCTGATAATCCTGATGCAAGAGGTTTTTACCTTGCATTAGTCGATATTCTTGAAGCTACAGGAGTCAAATACAATGTTGTTTTACCTTCAAAAAGAAGAGTACAAACCATATACACAGAAATCCCTTACGACCTTGAACTAATCTGTGGTTACCACGAATTGGGCGAATTTATCAGCCTTATAGAAGAAAATCCAGATAGAATAATGCGACTCAATACACTCTCTGTTGAACAACTTAAAGGAAGACCCACAACTCATAAAGTAAATTTGCAAGTTTCAACTTTTATGCTCAATAAAACTATTTAGGAGACATTACCGAAAGGTGGGAATAACCTATGTCTAAGCTTACTAAGTTAGTCATAATAACTTTTGTAATCATAGCTCTGTCCTCGATTACCTGGGGACAGGAAAAAATGGGATTTACAAAGAAAAAAGAAGTTCTGAAAGAGGTTATGGAAGATAAACCTGGCAAAGTCGAAGATACTGAAGAATCAGAACCTCTAACAGCAGAAGAACTGGCAGCTGAAGAGGAACATAAAGACATTACCATATCTGACATTTTATCTTCAAAATCCCAAATGAAAAGAATTACAGGTGAAAGTCGTGATTTCCCATATAATCCTCTAAAGAAAGAAAGGCGCGATCCTCTTACAATCCCCTGGCTCAAAAAAGATATTGACGCACAAAATATGTTTAATAAGGGGCTTGATTACAAAAATAAGAGTGAATTCAAAAAAGCAATCGCTGAATTCAAAAAACTAATTAATGCCTTTCCTGACACAACTTGGGCTAATAAAGCCAAAGCCGAATTAATAAGATTAGAAAAATTAATAAAAAGTGGGCAATATATCGAAGGTGATGAATCTGCCGGTCCTGTCGTAAGACTCCCGAATGAGCTTAGAACTCAACTAAGCGGAATTATTTGGGACAAAGACGACCCAATGGTTATCTTAGCCGACAGGTTACTTCGTGAAGGTGATATTATACCTGAATTGAATGCTACTATCGTTAAAATAAATAAATCTGAAGTCGTTTATCTGTATCAAAAAACATTTTTCAGAGTACCTTTAATTGGCAGATAAGAAACATAGCGTGTTTCTTTGACAAATTTAGAATTTGGAATGCTTTAACATAAAAACAATACAAAAAAAGGAGCTATTGTGATGGTTAAAAAAATATCTACCTTGTTTGTAGTTTTAATATTACTATGTAGTATTATAACATTCGCAGAGCAAAGTAATATCATCAAAGTAGACATTCAAAAAACTGATAATGAAAACTCGATAATCGTCAATGTCAAAGGAGAAGCGCTATATAAAGCTCACGAACTCAAAAGCCTTGTATATCTTGATTTTCAAGATGCTATTATAACCACACCCAGAGTAAGTATACCCGTTAATGATAGCATTATTGACAAAATAATTCTCAGCCAATTTTCAGTCAAACCAGAAAAAACCGTACGACTCGTAATAAATCTCAACAAAATGGTTCCTTACAAAATCGATGCTATTGAGGAAGGTTTACAGATAACCTTTAGTTATTCAGGAGAACCATTCAAAGAGGCAATGCCTGAAGCAAAAGAAGAAATGGCAGAAAAAGCCGAACCTGAAAAGATGGAAGCAAAACCCGTTGAAGAGAAAAAGGTCGAAGAAGTTCAAAAACCCGAAGAAGAAATGAAACCTATGGAAAAAGAAGTAGCGGTCGAGGCAAAAGAAGAGAAACCAAAAGCTGAAGAAGAAAAAGTCGAACCTGTAACAGCACCAGAAGAAAAGGAAGAAATGGTAGAAGAAGTTGAAGAAGAGGAACCAGAAGTCGCCGCTGAACCAGCTCCCGCAATCATTAAAATGGAAACAAAAGAAACAGATGGTAAAAGCTCGATAATTGTTATGATCGAGGGAGAAGCCGAATATAAGGCAAACCAATACAATAGCCTTATTTATGTTGACTTTAACAATTCCGTAATCACAACACCTCGAGTCAGTGTCCCTATTAGAGACGGTCTCATAGAAAAAGTAGTATTAAGTCAATATTCCGTAAAACCAGAAAAGAAGGTTCGTCTTGTATTGAACCTTGACCAAATGGTCCCGTATGAAATCAAAGAAATCGAAGAAGGATTAGAAATAGCATTAAGTTATCCGGAGAAAGAAATCGAAAAACCAGCACCTATGAAAGAAGAAGTTGCAAAGGCACCTGAACCGGAAAAGAAAGAACTCAAACCAGTTGAAGAAAAGAAAATCGTAAAAGAACCAGAGAAAAAAGTTGAGCCAGCACCTACCCCAGCACCAGCACCGCCAAAACCAGCAGAAACTCCCAAAGCTGCTCCTATGAAAGAAATGAAACCTGAGAAAGAAATCGCTCAAGCTACTCCTAAACCAATGCCACCAGTTGCTCCAGCACCTGTTAAAAAAGAACCAAAAGAACTCAAACCTGTAATGGAAGAGCCTAAAGAAGTCAAGCCTGCTATCGAAATGAAACCTGTCAAAGAAGAAAAACCAGAGGCGGAAAAAGAAGAACCAAAAGGTCCAAAATTAGTCAAAACAGAGAGAAAGACAGCATTTCTACCCGAGACTGAATCACTTGAAAAGAAAAAAGAAATGACTGTTTTCGATCAACCTCAATTTCAGCAGCTAATTTCTCTCGATTTCAAACAAGCAGACTTGAGAAATGTTGTACGAGTCATAGCAGCAAAAACAGGAATGAACATCATTGCTGGACCTGAACTCTCCGGTACAATTACGATTCATTTTGAAAATGTACCTTTAAAAACTGCTCTTGATACTATCCTCAAAATTAATGGCTTTGGTTATGTAGTAGAAGAAGGAGGAGTAGTTAGAATAGCTCGGTTATCACAATTAGGTATTGAAAAAGTCGAAACACAACTACAAATCTTTAAGATAAATTGGGTACCAGCAGCACAAATGGCTCGTTCACTTCAACCCTTCCTTACAACTTATGGAAATATCGTAGCCAATGCAGAAACAAATTCAATCCTTGTTACTGACACAATTCCAAACCTTAAGAAAATAGAAGCTTTAATAGAAGAATTAGATCG
>CAZYWQ010000127.1:0-5678 GCA_964651675.1 uncultured Candidatus Sumerlaeota bacterium
GGCTTATGTTGAAGAAGGGATTATGACAGATTCGGATGAGTTTAGTGGAATAAGCAATCTTGAGGCTATGGAAAAAATCAATGATTATATTGAAGAGAAAGGATTGGGTAAGAGAACAGTTCAATATAGACTGAGAGATTGGCTTATTAGTCGACAGAGATATTGGGGAACTCCAATTCCAGCCATTTATTGCGATGATTGCGGAATAGTCCCTGTTCCTGATGAAGATTTGCCAATTGTATTGCCTACAGATGTCGAATTTACCGGACAGGGAAATCCAATCCTGACTTCGAATAAGTTTGTTAGCACGAAATGTCCGCAATGTAACAAACCTGCAAGAAGAGAAACGGACACAATGGATACATTTGTGGATTCATCCTGGTACTTTTTCAGATATTGTGATCCGAAGGACACAGAACTTCCGTTTTCGAATTATGAAGATAATTATTGGATGAATGTCGACCAATATATTGGTGGTGTTGAGCATGCTATCTTACATCTATTATACGCACGATTTTTTACGAAGGTTCTTCGTGATATTGGATTGACAAAGTGTGATGAGCCTTTTCAGAGGCTATTAGCACAAGGAATGGTGGTAAAAGATGGTGCGGCAATGTCTAAATCTCGAGGGAATGTAGTTGCACCTGATGAAATTATCGAAACTTATGGCGCTGATACTGCACGACTGTTTCTGTTATTTGCAGCTCCTTCCGAAAAGCAGCTGGATTGGAGTGATCAGGGCGTCGAAGGTTGTTATAGGTTTCTAAATCGTGTCTGGCGATATACAATTCCGAAAATCGATTTGGTTAAATCATCTAAGGATATAGATAAGGTTGATCTGGAAAATCTTTCGAAAGATCACAAAGACTTATTGTATACAATTCATAATACTATTAAAAGAGTTACGAATGATATTGAGCAGAGATTTCATTTCAACACAGCCATCGCTGCTATTATGGAATTGATAAATGCTTTGTATAATTTCAATAAAGATGATGAAGAGGCTAATGCCTTAACTTCTTATGCTGTTAAGACGACATTACTGTTGTTATCACCATTTGCGCCACATTTATGTGAGGAACTCTGGAGCAAAATTTCGGATTCGAAAGAGAGTATTTCAAGATGTAACTGGCCCAAATGGGATGAGAAATTTCTAAAGAAGGAAGAACTCACAATAGTGGTTCAGGTAAATGGAAAGCTCAGAGGAAAAGTTGTAGTCGATGAAAATACACCTGAAAATGAGATTAAAGAGTTGGCTTTGGAACAAGAGAATGTTAAAAAACATATTGCGAATAAAAATGTAAAAAAGGTTATATATGTACCCAAGAAATTAGTTAGTATCGTGGTGAAGTAGTGGTGATAAAAATCCGATAGGGATTGGATTTGTATGATTAAGGGATTGAATAAAAAAGAGCAGTTACTGCTTCTATTTCTTTTCCTTGTGCTGATTGCAGGAGGACTACTAAAGTTCATTACAAAAAAAGATAAAGATATAAAAATATACAGGGTAATTGAGGAAGAATCTTCAAGTGAAAAAAGTGAAAATTATCAGGAAACAACGGACATTGATAGTATTCTGAACAAGACTATCAAATCTGAATCTGATAAAAAAATTGACATTAATACCGCTACAGTTCAGGAGTTAGATAGATTACCCGGTGTTGGACCAAGCAGGGCTAAGTCGATAATTGAGTATCGAACACAAGTAGGTGGATTTAAAAACATTGAAGAGTTGAAAAATGTTGGTGGCATCGGTGAAAAGACATTTAGTTCATTGAAAGACAGGATATATGCAACATCGGTTGTATCTATTCAAAAACAAGAAGAACCTATCGATGAGGACAAACCGTTTCAGGCTCCCATTGAAGTTACGCAGTATCCTGAGTTTAAGGAGATACAAAAGCCGCAACCTGCACCTGTTGTTGAAGAAGATGACAATGTGGTTGAGAAGATAAATATTAACACGGCTGATGAGTTCGAATTGCGCAAATTACCTGGTATTGGAGAAAAGAGAGCACAAGCGATAATCGATTATCGGAAAATACATGGTGATTTTGAAAAACCATCCGATATAATGCGTGTTATGGGCATAGGTAAAAAGACCTACGAAAAAAATAAATATCTTATTACAACAGAGTGAAATATATCTCTTAATTTTGTTTGACAATAAACTTAATTTGAGATAAACAAAGTATCATAATTATTAAATATAACTTTAAAAGGAAGTGTATTAAATGAAAAGAATAAGAATGGTATTTTTGTTCTTAATAATACTATCACTTGTATCAATAACCTATGCGCAAACACTTTTAGAACTGGAAGCAGCAACGGCAATTCAGGATGATTTAGCTTCTCAATCTTTGGGACCAAATGCAGGTTATGTACAAAGAGCACAGAATACTATTTCCGGAATTGATCAACCTTATGTGCCAGATCCTGGTGACTATGCTATGCAACGGGGTGGTACGCAAGGGCAGATAATTCAACAAGGACAACAACAACCTCAAGTACAAATTCCCAAAATGACGGTGATTGAAGGAACAAGAGTTTACTGTCGTGTATGTGGAAAATTACTCGACGAAGCGGTAAGGAAGCAGATTCCAGCGACTGATGAGAATAAAAGTCGTTACTATGATGATGGGCAGAATGGAGGCGACCTGGTTGCTAATGATGGTATTTACACTAATGTTGAAACAAATAGAGATTATATTGGTCCAGAATGTGCAGAAGTAAGAAATAAACTCATCAAATTTCTTAATCGAGCTGAGAGAGAATCCGTTGTTGATTTTTTTAGATTGAGGGCTTTGTCGAATGATCCCATTTCCTCATTACCTAAAAGCTATGAAAAAGAAGCTCAAAAGGATGAATATTTGAAAATATGGAGAAACAAATTCCTCGGTAAATACAAAAAGAATCCTGATGATCCAAATAGTGAATTTTTACCTGTCTATGTTCCTAAACCACCTGAATATCCGGAATTGAACCTTCAATCACAAGCACAGATAGCTGCTCAGAGAAGAGGTCCTACTGGAATGCCAATGCCAAGTGCAATCTATGGTGAACAAATTGAAGGTCAACCAACTCCAGCACCTACTCCAGTTCCACTCGATCAATGGGAAGGAGCAAGAGGTAATTACTATGATTCAGGTGCTATGGGTGGAAAGTAATATTTCGTTATAAGAAAGAATCATAACGATGACGCATATTATTGATGCAGAAGATAGAATAAAAGAAATTCAAGAGATGCATAAGATCTGGTTGCAGATCAGAAACTTATTGGTTAAGGCTAATACACATCAACCGATAACAGCTGAAGATGAAAAAAGGTTTCTGGAATTTAAAAGCGAAGCTTCTAAAATCCAGAGAATTTTACATAATAAGATCGGTGAAAGAGTAAGCTTTGGAAGTGAAAAAATTATAGATTTATTACGAAGAGCTGTTTCTTTGAATCAGGCTAGACAACTTCCTGAAAATGATAGAAGAGAAATACTTGCTAATTGGCATGCGATATACATTTTAATCACACGGACACTGGGTGAATATCAATACTATGTGGATAATCCGAAGGGTGGTACAAAAAAATTCAGCGAGAAGAAGAAAAAAAGTATATTTAAAAATAAGTTTTTTATTATTGGAGCAATAGCTGTTATTATAATCATAATAATTATTGTTGTTTTTGTAATACTTGGTGGTTAATAAAAAATCGAAATTCTCTTAATATTTCTGAAAAAGGAGATAAGTGAATGAAAGTTAATTTTTATTTAAGAAAATTAACATTAATTATTTTGTTATTGTTAATAATAACTTTGATAGGGTGCCATAAGCAAAGGGCTAATTGGGCTTTGCGATCAGCGAAAGAGAAGGTTGAAGAGTCGAAAAAACTGAATGCTGAAACTCACAAAAAGGATAGTCTCACACGAGCAGAAGCGACTATTACTGAAGCCGAAACAAGACTGAGATCGAAATTGTACAAGGAGGCATTGACGACTGCCAAACAAGCAGTGGATCAGTCCAAAAATCTTCTTGAAGATACGAAAAAGGCTGAAGCAACCGCTCAATACAGGAGTTTCGAGGAATGGCTGAAGGTTGACGAGAAGAATAATCTAAGATTAGAGAATGCTGAAAAGTACGACGAGATTTTTAAGATTCGTGATAAGGCTGATAAGGCAAGAATCAAGGAAAAATGGCTTAAATCGATTGAGTTATCAAAGCGAGGCATCGAAGAAATCGTTAATCTTGCAGCAAGGTTGAAAAGTGAGGCTGAGGATGGCTTAAATGTGGCTCAGCAGGAGTTCCAGGAAGCTATCAGCGAAAACATAGATAAATATGCTCCAAGACATAAAATCGAAATAGAAGAATTAATTAAAAGTATTAATGAAAGTATAGAGGTAAAAAGAGATTATAGAAATGCTATAAGAACCGACGAGATCGCCAAGAGAAAGATAGCTGAAGCAAGGATAGAGATAAAGCGTGTTAAAAGTGTTGAGAGAATCCAGGAAGCTGAAAATAATTTAGTCAAGGCGATTGAGAAAGGAGCAGAAGAATTTGCTCCTGATCTCTATGAAAGAGCATCAGCGAGTTTTAACGATGTCTTACAGAATTTCCAGGCGAGAAAGTATGACATTGTTTTACAAACAATGGCGCTTCTTGAACCACAAATTGTAGAATTAATTAAGATAACGGAAATAAGAAGAGCAGAAGATAGATTAACTAAAGTTAAAAAAGGTATTGATACTCTTAGAGAAGGTGAAGTCACGACTTATCTGACAGGTAGAATTGAAAAGGTTGAGGAAATATATGCGCAGGCTCTGGAAGAGTTTAACAAGGAAAATTACGAGCTTACTGAGGAGATTTGCGCCACAGCTATCGATGAGTTGAATAAAATCAAAAAGGATTTCAGCACTCTTGCAGAAAATTACATTAAGGAAGCTCAGAATGCTATCGAGATGACCGAGAAAGTGCAGTATAACATCGAAAATCTCGAAAGACTCACCGATACGCCAGATGCAGAGCGTTCACCTTACAAGTATATTTATAACAAAGGGTATCTTTATGTAGTTGCGATTTTAAATAACGCCAAAGATACATTAATCGCAGCCAAATTCAGAAGAGAAGAAGGTGAGTCAGATCCAACAGGATTTGCTGATGCCATTGAATTGGCTAAAAACGCAAAGGAAACTGCCGAGAATGCCGAGAATGAAACTTACAATATTATCTCTCGCACAGGCATTATTGCTCTTGAAGAAGAAGTTGCTCATTATTTAAAACAGGGAGCATCTGAATTCACTCCTGATGAGTTAGCCATCTGTCAAAAGCTTCTCGAAGAGGCTAAATCTATATACACCGAAAAGAGATATAAAGAAGCTGTCAATAAAACTGCCGATGCCAAAGCTCAGATTGAAAATATGAAACAGGCAATGTATGATTATGCTACTGATAAAATTGAATCTGCCAAGAAAGCAGTAAAGGATGCAAAAGATGTAAGTGCAGATGTTTATCAGAAAAATGATTTTGATAGATCGAGAGACCTTTTAGCATCAGCAGAGGAAAATCTTACAAAAGATCAAATACTCCTATCGGTTCAGCAATCAATGGCATCGATGGAGATTGCTTCAGTTGCTGCCCTTGAATCGAAAAAGATTCAGGCTGATGAACAACTGAAAAAAGCAGCAAGTATA
>CAZYWQ010000127.1:5688-7403 GCA_964651675.1 uncultured Candidatus Sumerlaeota bacterium
GTATATTGGCTGAAGCACAAAAGTCAGGAAGCCAGGTTTATGCTCTTGATGAATATCAAAAGGCTCAAAACCTGATTGATTCAAGTAAGAAAGAGTTTATGAATAAAAATTATGATGATGCATTAAAGCTTGCAAAAGAAGGCGAAAGAATATCAACACTTGCCAAGAATCGTAATATTATTGAGGCAGAACAGACCATAGAAAGTGCGAAGTATTATGATGCCTGGAAGAAAGCCACTGATGATTTTGTTGATTCACTAATTAGTTACGATGATGCGAAAAAGCTGATGGAGACGAAAACGCTCCAGGGTTATCAGGAAGCGTGGATAAAGGCTATGACTGCCAGAAAAACCGCTAAGAAGGCTGAGTTAACGGCTAAAGAGAAAAATGTATCCGAGAGACTCAAAGAATTGGATTTAAAACTGGCAGACACGAGAGATGGTGGAGCTGCTTTTTATCAATTCGCCGAGTGTAACAAAATTAATAAGGAAATCAAAAATTTCATCTCCGACTTCGATATAAATGATTACGATGAAGAAATGAAGAAATTGGATGGCATTGAGGCTGAAATTACTTCCATACAGAATTCGACCAAAGATATTGCTAAGGCACTTATTGCTGCACAAAACAAGAAGAGGGAAAATCTTGTCAAGAACAGAGTTAATGAATATGCAAAAGAGGAACTTGACAAAGGCGAACAGCATCTAAGATTTGCGACGATTGATTTCAATAAGAAAAAATACCGATCCTCGTGGGAAAATTATATTGAGGGAAAGAAGTATGTCGATAAAGCGGAGACTAAGAGAGCAGAGAAGATTTATAAAGAAGAATCTTATGCCTTGATGTCTGAACTCAACGATTTATTCAAAGGATTTAGTCAAATCCTCGATATGTATCCCGACACATTGAAGAGAATCGTTATTGATGAAAATGGTGCAGGCCAATTTAGGGCTGTTCTTGGAGGTATCGGTCCGATTAAATTTAGGGATGAGACCTCGAGATTATATTTCAAGGCAAGGAAGATTAAGGCACCTGAAAGTCTCGAGACTATAAACAAAGAATTCGTAAAGGCATTTAATTTTGCACGACTTTCTGGACGGAAATTTCAAAGCTTATACTTAGCTGAAGATTTGGAGCAGGATTCAATAAGAAGAATAATCGATGAAGGACATAAATATTATCTTGATGCTAAAAAATCTATGGATAATTTTTATGGTTTCTTTGGGAAAGATACTTCAGCACTGGCTTCTGCATATTGAGAGTAGTTAGCAAAAATATATGATAAATTCGTAGATTAATTCTGAGGGATAAGAGGTTGCTATGGATAATATCATTTTCGCTGCAGGATTTAATGTTATTTATGTAGCTGAAACAGTCGCTATTCTGTCGATTATAGTATTTTTCTTATACATACTTTTCTCCCTGGATTTATTCAAGAAGGAATAAGAGATTTTTTATCGGTAAGAAAAAATTATGGCTAAAGAAAAAGACAAAAAGGCTCACGAGGTTAAGGAACGACCTGCTACTAAGAAAGAAGAAGACCTTTTAGAAAGAATTAAGGTTTGCAACGAATATATCAGGTTATGGGCGGAGTTTTTTAAGCCTATGTCGATAGATTTGGAAGATAAACAAATTCTTCCTGAAGAGGAAAAACATTTTTTTAAGGTTATGCATGCATTAGCTATCAATCATTTTAAATTTGCTCTTAATGTGGG
>CAZYWQ010000128.1:0-7402 GCA_964651675.1 uncultured Candidatus Sumerlaeota bacterium
TCTTTAATGAGACTTAAACCTTCCGTATGAGTCCGCATATCAAGGTCGGTAACCATTACCTGAGGGTCATAAAGCTCTATGTTCTGCAAGGCTTCGTCACTATGTTCTGCTTCATAAACCTCATAACCATTGATTTGCAGATTTCTCTTAAAGGCTTCCCTATACATTTTGTTGTCGTCAACTATTAATACCTTTTTGCTCATTGCTCATCCTTCATCTTTTATTTAGATATATTTAGTTACTATTCGTTCTAATAATAATTATTCTAACTAACTTCTGGATCGAAGTTCATATTCAAATAGATTAAAAATTCAGCACCTTCATCAGGATTATTTCTCGCTATAATTTTACCATTATGAAAATCTTCGATGATTGTCAAAACCCAACTTAATCCTAATCCTTCTCCGCCTTCTTTATCTCTTGAAGTTGTGCCATACTGAAAAATCTGCCGAATCTCAGCCTCATCAGCCAATTCTCCCTTTGAATTTTTGATGCCCAATCCATTATCTTTAATCGATACAATAACACGCTCATTGTCTTTATCGAAAATCGTATTGACCTGTACCGTACCAATGAAATCAAACTCGGATGCCTTTTGCTTTATCGAATGCATCGCATTGACAACGATATTGAAAACTGCCAATTTTAAAAGTCTCGGTTCAACCTTAATCAATGGTACATTAGAATCATACTGCGATATAACCTGAAGCTGTTGCGTTGTTGTCAATTTAAAAAGATTGGTCATCTCCTCCAGTATATCATTAATATTGGCTGACTCGTATTGAGGTCTTTTGATATAAGTAAAGGCTCTATATACATTGACTATTTCCTGGAGGAATTTGGTTGTATTTATTAGTCCTTCGAGTGAATTTTCAAAGACTCTATCCTTTTCGCTCTTTCTTGATTCATCTTTTTCAATCGATTTCAAATAGGAACGAACGGCAAGTATGTCTAATTTACTCGTTGCTATAATATTCGTTAAATCGTGACCCAAGTTTCGTGATAAATTAATGTTTGCCTCACTCTTCTCCTTAACAATTAATTTTCTGTGCAATTCATTTGTTTTGATTCCTTGTCCGATCTGTAATCCAATCAATCGTAAGGTCTCCAAATCCCAGGGTCTCAGCTTACCAGCCACATCGGACTCAACTGGCAATAAACCGTACGCCATCACTTCATCATCTATAGTAACAGGAATCAATACACCTTTTTCAAAACCGCCATCGATTTTTTCCATATTAACACTGTTGGTGAAATCATCGAGATTATCGATAACCACACACTCTTTTTTTTCTTCAATCTGATTAAGCTGTTCATTTTCAGAGTCGTTTTTTATAGGTGCAAAAATTAATTTCCTGTCATTGAAAAATGGAGAAATAATTTCGTTTAATCCTTTATAAATATCTGTTCTGAAAAGACTTTTTTGTCCCATCAAAAGCTTAGAAAATTCCTCTGAAATGTTCTGCAGAAGCGAATCTCTCGCCATCATATTGTATGCTTTTTCAAGCATCGTTTTCGGCGATAATATCAAATCGTCAAATTTATTATGACCAAATTCGAGCTTATTCATCACCCGCTTCATTGGCATAAAAATAGTAATGACAATTATGATATAAAATAGAGACCATATTCCGACCACCAACATCGCAATGTGTTTATATTTACGAGTCATCTCTTCGATCCAGGGAATATGCTTGGGTGTTGTAAAACTCACTGCAATCCTATCTTTGATTCTGCCGATTGGTCTGTCGGTAATAGCAGTAAAATTCTTCAAGAAAAGTGAATTGGTGAAATTATTTTGCGCTTTGTATTTCTTGGGATTTTCTTCTTGAATAACTATCTCTTTTTTATCTCCAACGATTTTTATAAAAGATATTTCTACATAGATGTTATCAGCTTCTAATATTCTCCGTGTCTCTTGACGCAACTTTTCATATTTTTCTTCGCGTTCGATGGGTTCTTTCTCTGTAAAAAACTTGAATGCCGATCGCTCAAGGTCATCCAGAGGGTCAATATTCATTATCTCGTCGATATTTTTAAAGACAAGCTCCTTCTTCATTGACTGATAAATGTTTTTGTCAAGATTATACAATAAAAGGAGGGTTATAATGATATAAAATATGAATGATATGAGTAATAATGTGTTTCTTTTGATTCGTTTGAATAAAATCATCTTTAAAAATTTAGTTTCCTTCGACTTTAGGGATCTTACAGCTCAGGATGAACAAATAAAGTGAGCTTGGTAATTTATTAATTAACAAGTGAGAATCGATCCGACCGATAACTCATTAAATTAAAGCTATATCTATCTATAATCGAATGGATTTTCGTCTAAATAATCATCATCTCGAATGATTGGTGAGAAAGTTTCAGCGAGATATTTTTGCTGGGGATACTCACCATAAAAAATATTATCAACAACAACCTGAGCAAATGTTTTCATAAGGGAATCTCTCGGATCATCATTAAATAAGGTCTCCCTTCTCGGATCCGCCATATAAAAAGTAGTAGCGGTAACATCTTTTAAGTCAATAGTAGGTTTTGTCTCATTAGGTTCCCATAAGCTAACATCAGCTACAATGACTGCTTGCCTCTGTATAGGGAAATCCTCACTATCCGTAATTGTAACAGGAGTTCTATACAACTCTAATGTCACTTCCAATAAGGCATCTGCATATTTTTTCTCGACCACATTTAATCGACCATCAGCAACAAATTCTTCTATTAGATAATTGGTTGCATACTCCTCAAGTCCTGGTCGATAAGATTTATTTTCACACATCGGTATATATATGGATTTGATTCTTTCTGGTAATGTTACTTCTCTCATTTTCACGGCACATCCGACGAACAAAAACATTACAATAACTAACGACAAAAGTATGTAGATTTTTCTCTTCATATCAAACCACCTGAAATATTTAATACCATTGTATATGAAACTTATCCTAACTTAAATAGCAAGTTAAATGGATAGATTTCCCTAAAAAGATAACAATAACATTTATTATAACTGAATTAACTAAGTCAATAAATTTTGATGACTATAATCTTCACTTCTAAGGGAAAACTCAGATTTTAAAAATGGTGAGATATGATTATGGTTATCGCACTCAATTCCAATCAACAAATCATACTATTTAGCTAACAATTCATCAACTCTGACAAACTTATAATCTTTCTTCAACAGGTAATCGATTAAGTCTGGTAGTTTCTCATAAAACTTATCCTTTGTTCTATTAGGACCAGCGCCGATATGCATCAACAAAAGGAAACCATTTAAACCATATTCATCTTCCTGTTCCTTCTTCATAATACTTTCCAATATTTTATCAGCAGGAACAAATTTGGGG
The DNA here is from genome assembly GCA_964651675.1 of uncultured Candidatus Sumerlaeota bacterium. GTDB lineage: Bacteria > Sumerlaeota > CAZYWQ01 > CAZYWQ01 > CAZYWQ01 > CAZYWQ01. The sequence goes on from CAZYWQ010000128.1 coordinate 3,354, forward strand.
TCGTTATCCTCCATATAATCCGTATTAGACCTTGTTCCGGGAGTGAAATTTATCAAAGTAATCCCCATTTCTTTACTCCACTTACAGTGCTCTTCGGTATACCATTCATAAGGAGGAATCCAAAATTTTATATCTTCTTTTTTTACTCCGAATCTTTCGAGTTCCTTGAGATTATCAGCCAAATCCTTTTTGAAAACATCCTCAGTAACGAGATTTTTTCTGTGTTCCCAATCAGCAAGTAATAAATGCTTATCAGAATGAGGACCGATATAATGCCCATCTTTGATGATTCTCTCAATTATCGGTTTGAATTCCTCAATCCTGAAAAAATCCCCTGTAAAGAAGAATGATGCCTTAATATTATTCTTTTTGAGGGTATCGAGAATAAAATCTCCACCTTCTGCAAAAGAACCACCAGTAAGCATTAAAGCCAGTTCCTTTTTCTCCTTTGATCCTCGGATAATCCCTCCCTGCACGATCGCGAAATCACTAGAATATCCCATTTCAAACATTGAAGATAAAATAATAAACATCAACATTATCCCCTTTATGTTAGTCAAAAACTTCATAGAATAATTATCCGTACATTTATATACATCTCAAAAAAATATTATAACTGTTACTCTTCTTTTGGCATATCCATCAGAGCATTCACGATGATTTGGTCAGGAACATCATCCCTGATAACCACATTCCCTATAGAAGTTGGCAAAACAAATCTGATTTTACCAAATTTAACCTTTTTATCATATCTAAGATTTTTAACAATTTCTTCTAAAGGCAATTTCGGCAGAGAGGTTGGTAAATCGACCTTTTCAAGAAGTTCAATTTGCTTCTTATATACTTTTTCATCAATCAGTTTCAATTTCAGTGCGATTAACGATACTGCTACCATTCCGATTGCAACAGCTTCTCCGTGCTTATATTTAGTATAATTGGTAAGAGTTTCAATGCAGTGTCCGACGGTGTGACCGTAATTCAATATTGCTCTTAAACCACCTTCTCTCTCATCTCTATGTACGACATAAGCCTTAATCTCACAAGAGCGTGACACAGAATGCAATAGCGCACCTGGATCGAGTTCTTGTAATAGCTTATTATGCTCCTCCAGATATTCAAAAAAGTTTGAGTCGAGAATAACACCGTGTTTAATAACTTCGGCAAGTCCATTTTTAAATTCTTCTTTAGCAAGAGTGCAGAGTACCGATAAATCGATAAATACAAATTTCGGTTGATAAAATGCACCAATAGCATTTTTCAATTTGGGATGATTCACTCCCACCTTACCGCCAACAGAGCTATCAACCTGTGCCAGAAGAGTTGTTGGAAATTGAACGAGTGGTACTCCTCTCATATAACTCGAAGCAATAAATCCTGCTGTATCACCAATTACTCCACCACCTAATGCAACAATCCCCGTTTGCCTCTCATACTGATGCTCCAATAAAAAATCGTAAGCCTTCAATACCCAATCCATTGTCTTGTATTCTTCACCATCCGGAATGATGAACTTGTCTACTTTATAGCCTGCTGCTTTAATCGATTCCGTTACCACTTCACCATACAGTTCATCCACAGTAGGATTGGTGATAACTACGATTTTGTTATGTTTGATATGCTCTTTTAAGCAGTTACCAAACTCTTCAATCTTACTATGAGTGATATAAATTGGATAACTTCTATCGGCAAGACATACATTTATCGTTTTCAAAGCCCCTACTCCTGATATTTTTTAACCATAACCTAATAAAAACTCTAATAGAATGCAACAAAAATGTAATAACAATTATTTTGCGTGAATTACTAAAGATAAGCAGAATTAAATGAGAGAATCAATAACCATAATTCTTATTTATAAGGATGACATACAGTCTATCCTTAACTGGTTGGCATTCGATAACTGAAATAGTCCCGCAAAGTCTATCAGGTGGAAAGCAAGCTTTTTCATCACACACTCCCATCTTTGAGCAGGGAGTATTCACGCCAAGTCTTACTGCATTAACTGGTGCTGCTACTTCTCTGATTCTCGTTATTGCACTATCCACATCCTCGGTTATCTTATTCTTACCTGCTACCACAATAACCTTCTTGGGACCAAAAGTCATCGCTGCAACTCGATTCCCAATCCCATCGATATTAACTAACCTCCCATCCATTGTAATCGCATTCGTGCCAGTAATAAAAACATCACAGGTAAGAGATTTTACTCTCATCTCGAATACCTGATCTTTTGTCAAATCTGGTTTATATCTATCTATCAAGTCATAACGACCATCTCTCAATATATCGACTAATCCGCAGTCGATTATTGTCTTCGAGCCACCGAACCCAATTGTCTTACCAGGTTCAATCAATGAGAGAATCTTATCTACAGCTTCTTCTGCCTGGTCGTAATAAAAACAATTTATATTTCTGCTATTAAATGATTCAGAAATTATTTTACATTTCTTCATAAAAATGTCTGTTAACGGTTCCATTGATTACCTCCCCATCCCATCAGTCTTATTGCCCCTTTTATGAAAAACAGATTGCAGTTAAGAGTTAAAGAAATGCGTTTTAGTACTTATCCACATCTTTTTCCAATTCATAATATAGGAAGCGTGTGTCATAGATTTTGAATGGTAGAATTTCGACAAAGAAATCGAAAGGAATCCACAAATAGAATGGTGCTTTTATTCTCTCGTGTACTTTCAGTGTTTTATATCCCTCTTTTTTCAGGGTTATATCATTATACCAATACCATTTAAAAGGAGTCATCTGAGGCGTATCACCGATATAATGCCTGTTAAGAGTGACTTTTGCACCGGGTGGGTCTGATACTATACTTAATCTCTGAACCAAACATCCAGAAACACAAAACAATAACATAATTAAAAGTAAAAGGTATGCAATCCTCAATTTATTTCCTGCCTTTTGTATCAGATTATAAAACTATCAAGTCATTTATATTAACACTTTAATAGTTTCAAGATTTTTTTAATAAACTCTTATAAAACAATTCCTTCTTTCTGAGCATTCATAAGGAATAGTTCATATTTGTATATGCTGTAATTCTCAATATGTATTAATATTGATGAAATAAGGTATTTCTACCTTTTCATAGTGGACTCACCTTTTATTTTTTGGATGATGCTTTCAGTTTGTTCAATTTCTCTTTGGGCACCAATTTCTTTGAATATAATTAGGGCTTGATTTAAATAATCCAGAGCCTTATCTAACTCCCCTTTTATCTTGTGGGCTACTCCAATGTTTCCAAGTTGATTAGCAATGCCTTCTTTCCTCCCAAGTTCCTCGTTAGTCTTCTTTGCCGCTTCATAATATTTCAAGGCTCTATCTAACTCCCCTTTCATCTGATAGATTATGCCAATGTTACCAAGTTGTGTGGCAATGCCTTCTTTCCTCCCAAGTTCCTCATCAATCTTCTTTGCCTCTTCATAATATTTCAAGGCTTTATCTAATTCACCTTTCTTATGATAGACTACACCTATGTTTCCAAGTTGCTTGGTAACACCTTCTTTGCTGCCAAGTTCCTTATTAATCTTCTTTGTCTCTCCATAATATTTCAAGGCTCTATCTAATTCACCTTTCGTATAATAGACTAAGCCTATATTTCCAAGTTGAGTAGCAATACCTCCTTTCCTCCCAAGTTCCTCATCAATCTTCTTTGCCTCTTCATAATATTTCAAGGCTTTATCTAATTCACCTTTCTTATGATAGACTACACCTATGTTTCCAAGTTGCTTGGTAACACCTTCTTTGCTGCCAAGTTCCTTATTAATCTTCTTTGTCTCTCCATAATATTTCAAGGCTCTATCTAATTCACCTTTCGTATAATAGACTAAGCCTATGTTTCCAAGTTGAGTAGCAATGCCTTTTTTGCTCCCAAGTTCCTCATTAATCTTCTTTGCCTCCTCATGATATTTCAAGGCTCTATCTAACTCCCCTTTCATCTGATAGATTATGCCGATGTTACCAAGTTGATTAGCAATACCTTCTTTCCTCCCAAGTTCCTCATCAATCTTCTTTGCCTCTTCATAATATTTCAAGGC
>CAZYWQ010000129.1:0-7394 GCA_964651675.1 uncultured Candidatus Sumerlaeota bacterium
GTTCGTTAAGTGTAGATGTAATAGGTTGGTAATTATTTCTATCAATAATCAATTCATGATTAAAAGTTGTCCTAAACCTTGCTTGCCACTCCGGACCCAGGACTCTAATGAGTTCCTGATAAGTATAATGAACAGTTTTGTTTTTGTCTGCTACTTCTTCAATTAAAAATCTCGAAAGATGAATTAGGTCTTCCTCTTGTTTGTTGATACTCAGGTTTCCTATTTTAAATTCTTGATGTACATACTCAGGGTGAAATTCGAAATGTTCAATAAATTCATAAAAATCAGGTTCACTCAATTTACTATCTTTTCTAAGCTTATTTATCACAGGTTGCCATTTAGAACTAACATCCTGTTGTACTTTTAGTCTTTTCCATGCCTCTTGAAAGAAATCTGAAAAGGATCCAACTTTTATTTTGCCATATTTGATAGTATCGTGAGCTGAAAGAGGACGATTGGTTAATAAATGAGCAATAACCTTTTTGTGTTCAGACGCATATTCAACCTTTAATGTCTGCCATCCAGAAATACATTCTTGGAACAGGTCTTTAAAATCATTAAAGGAAAAAGGACTAGGATCTTGTTTGTTGCTCCATTTTAATTGATAAGCGTGAATTTGAGTTTTGGTGGCATACAAAATATCATCCAATTTTTCAGCCTTTGGATCTGCAACTTTTATCCAAATGAGATTATCATGTACGAGTTCTCTATAAACAAACCAAGCAAAAGCATCAAACTGAGGCAATTTGCCTCCCATGTCAATTCTATCTCCTTCTGCTGGTGCTTTAGTTGTTTTCATAATTTTTATTGAGTTGTATTATTCAAAAACCAATTACAACAGAATTTGTGGTAAAGCTTCAAATCGCGAGAAATCCCTATACTGTGTGCTATTGGTAGTTATTTTCCTCTCGCTCTATCTTGCAATTCCATAATATAGCCATCCAAGTCTGAAGAAGCTTCATCTAAATCAGTGTATAGATAGGCTATTTTATTCTCTATATCAATCAGATTTTTTAAGACAATGTTTGGTTCCTTGCCTTCCAGATTCTCAATCCTTCTCTTTAATTTTTCAAGGTTAATCCAGTAAGGGTACTTTCCATTCTTCTCAGACCGAAATTTCTTTAGTAATTTTTTCCCTTCATTTTGCCTAGATTTTAAATCTAGAATATCATCAAGGTAATCTTGATATGTTCTTAAGTAGGCATATAAAAGTAGAATACTATCCAGATTTTTTGGTTTTCTACCAGCTCTGAAATATTCAAAGAAGTCTGAATTAAGGTACCAAAATCTACCAAGCACATCATAGAAATTTAAAGAACGAGATTCTGACTTAATAAATTTAATTGACCATTCTATTCTTTCAATTTGTTTGTTTAAAATGGTTTGAACTGTTTTTGTTAAATTTCTGGTTATTAGCAATTTGCTTAAAATATAGTTTAAAGAAGATATAAAATATTCTTTATATTCCAGCAAGGATTCTTCTTTGAGCCCTTGTCCAAAATCTATTTTCTTATAACCTGGTAAATCAGTAAAAACAATTGAAAATTTTGGACTTCCTAATTTGAGGAAAGTTCGTTGGATGAAATCATAGTAAATAAGGATAGCTAAATCAATTTTCAAATCGTTCAAAATTCCTTTATGAAAAACACTATTTCTAATGCTGTGCGCATATTGCAGTATTTCAAAATCACGTTCGGTGATTAACAAATTATCCTTTGAGAATTTAAGTAAATTGTCGAAATAGCGTACTGCATTATTTCGAATCTTTGTATTATGAAATCGACTACCATTATACCAAGTAGTACTATCCAACAAAAATTTACTCTCAGCTCTTTTGAATAATTGTAATTCAATAAGATTGTCAAATAGAGTTACTGCAATACTCTTTTCTTGAGGGTATTCAGAATTAGCAAATTCTACGGCCTTATTTAATTGTATCAAAATTCGATTTATCTCAATCATTTTCGATCGTAATTATCTCAACATATGTATAAAGTTATTACGTTTATTTTACATATAACATTATCGTTTATAATTAGTGCTCGAATTTTTTTATTAGAGTGGAAAATCTGTATAAACTGAGCGCCTAATTCATGAGCAAACAGAGTAAATGATTCTTGAAATGAGTGAATGACCTCCGTTTTTTAAACACTAAATATTGAAGTAATGAAAGTAGCCATATACTCAAGGGTCTCGAAAGAAACATCCGATAATGAAAGCCAGTTAAAAATCTTGCGGGATTTCTGTCAGAAGATGGATTATGAAGTCCACGATGAATATGTTGATGTAGTTTCTGGTGGTTCAACCAACCGACCAGAATTCAACCGAATGATGAAAGACGCATCAAAACGCAAGTTTGACATGCTTTTCTTTTATGCCCTTGACCGACTCACTCGTGAAGGAACTCGCAAGACCATCCATTATCTCCAATTGCTCGATGATTATGGTGTGTAATATAATAGTTACACTGAACAATACATTGATTCATCAGGCATCTTTAAAGACGGGATGATTGCCTTACTATCGACTCTTGCAAAACAAGAACGTGTTCGAATCAGCGAAAGAGTAAAGGCAGGTCTGGAACGGTCTCGACAGCAGGGCAGAATTGGTGGTCATCCTGCATTAAATGAATCAATAGTTAAGAAAATCAAGAAACTGAAAAGTTATGGCTTTATTATTGTTTCTATCGCCAAAGAATTGAAAATCAGCAAGGGCACAGTATACCAGTACTTATGAACATTTTACTGCTTCCCAAATCATTGTTATTGCAGGAAATCTTATCTTTTTACGGTAGCCTTTTTATTTGCTTTTCTTATACTATCCAGATATCTTGAATACGGTCTGTGTACTGCTTTATTCTCGATTTCAAGTCTTGATTTTTCTTTTATATGTTCTGGCGCATCAATTTTATTTAAGAATACGTTTATCCCAGTTACTATCTGATTTCCTTTGAACTTGGTTTTGCGATAGTTTACCTTGAAATCATTTCGAATAATAATTTCCAAGATTTCATTTAGTAGGTGCTTAAAATCTGTGGGTGAAGAGAAGGTTAAATCATCCACATACCTTGTGTAAGTAATATTGTTGTCATTACACAACAGAATTAGTTCGTAATCAACCTTCAGGAAAACCAAATTGGAAATATGTGTACTTGTGGGTGTTCCTTGCGGAAGGGCATATTTCCAAGTCGTCAGTTTTGTTAATGAATGCGAAAAGTGATTTGAGAATCCCAAACTCAAAAATGTTCCGTACACGGATTCATTGCTAATATTAGGATAAAAGTCTTGCAGGTCTGTCGTGAAGATATACTTATTCCCCTTGTGTGGTTTTGCATTAGTTATATTACTTCTTTTTTTCACACCACCATGAACTTCAGGTGGGAGTGGAATCGGAGCAAGAATGTTCTTTTTTATTGATTTCTGAATAGTCTTTAATTCTTTTACAGATGGATGTAATATTCTTTCTTTTACTGTTCCATCTTTATATTTCTTAACCTCTCCAGATTTCTTATCCTTCTTAATTTCAACTTTCTCGTAATAGTAAGTATCAATGTTAGAAATAACCTCTCTGACTATATCAGTCTTGAAACCAATAATTGAGCATAGTTTCTTAAACTCATTCTTTTTAAACTGCAAAGAATTCATTCACAAGGGACTTGACAGAAGGACTTATAATTTCGAAGGCATCCCTCTTGTTTTGTTGAATATCATCAATGTTTAGTGATAAGAAAAACAAAATTGGTAATGGAACATTGAGTTCATTACTTATTATTTTCAAGGTGGAAAGATTTGGTTCTCTCTTATTGCTTTCTATTTGAGAAAGATATGTTTGACTTATACCACAATTTGAAGCAAACTCATTTTGAGTTTGTCCTTTTTGCTTTCTAATATTTTTAATTGTTATACCTAAATCCATTGTACTTTTATATACGAGTGAAAAATTAAGGAGTGTTCGGATTCTTGATTAGCATAGTCAACCATTTACATCTGGATTATAGAAAAACTTAGATAATAACTGAATGATTTTTACAATTACCGTTAGGATCTGTTCATTCGTCTTACCCTTTTTTCCTTTCAGAATTAACAGCAGTTCTACCGCTTCATCTAAGACATTTAAGTCTTCCTCCGAAAGAGAGCACTGGCTCTTTCTGATAGTTTCAATACCTTGTATCAAACTATCAATGTTCCGATTTTGTTTTAATCTCGACATAATATAAATTATTTAGTTACAGGACGACACTATTATCGACCCTGCTCCTTTGTCGATACTGTCTGTTACTAAATGTGTAAACAATGCTCTCATTACACACCTTAAAATTCCCTGCTCCTATAAAACGAAGCATTACATAACTGCATAATAAATCGGCCCTAATTATATCATTCGATATTAATCGACATCTAATGACATCGAACGTTATCGGATTGATATATCGGGAGAGGTATTCGTGCGGTTAAAATACCCAATTGGGTTGCCTTTTCAGGCTGTCAAGCGAACTCCATTTAGTAATTCGACTCGGAACATCTTTTCAAAGAACTATTTATTGATGCAAATATACGAAAAATATTGCAGACAGTTAATAAAAATGCAAAATAAATTACTTGTGTGCTGTATTTATTTACTATTCATCAGATATGTAGCAATTTATGGCAATCAAAAAATGGGGATTAGCATTTATCCCAATCCTGCTTTCCAGTCTTTGCCCAGTAATCGAATATGAGAAATATGCATCGAATATATTATGTAACTTTAAATTTTTATGCACATAGCCAGACTGTTATGAAACGAATGAAAAGAAGAAAGTATCGAAAATTGGCAAAGGAAAAGCAGAAGAAGAAGAGGGAAAGGAATAAGAGCCTTGGCACTCATTTAGGTTTTCATTATAAATCTTCACACCGAACAAGTAAAATATATGTTACAAAAAAGTGTTGTTTCTGTGGAAAACCATTGGATAACTCAGATGAACATATTATTCCCCAAAGTCTTAATGGAAGACTGCATTCAAGAGAACTAATATGCAGTGAATGTAATTCAAAAAAATTTGGAACCGTTTTGGAACCTGTCACAAAATCATTATTCAATCCATTACTTCTTGCACTCAAATTTGATAACGCAAAATCCGTTCATTCAAAAGATCCCGATGGCAAAAAATATCTGGTTTCAAAAAAAGGAAGTGCATCTTTGATAAAACCTGAACTAACTGAAATTAAAAGAGACAATAATACCTATATAAGTGTAAGGGGAGATATAAAGAATGCAATAAAGTATTTCGAGAAAAATGCAGTTGATTTATTAAAGAAAGGATACAAGCCTATTGGATTCTCAATTGATGATATAAAAGAGCCATCACCACCACTTTCTTTCGAGTCGAAGTTTGAAATCTCGCCAGAAATTATACTGCAACTGAACAAAATCGCTGTAGAATTTTATGCTTATTCAGGATTAAATCTGAATTTCATTAAACACATATCTGAACGAGTTAATGTTCTCGACAATGAGTTAGACAATATTATCTTTTGTAATTGGTCGGGTGAAATAAGAGAGACCAAACCAGAAGAAATCTCGCACTTAATTGTTATTCGAAGAAATAAAAAAGGTGTTCTGTATTGTTACATAGAATTGTTTAATGTACTCTGCGCTTACATTAAGTTATATGATAACTGTGAAGATGAAATAGATTTTGTTTATCATCAAGATGCAGTTACTGGAGAACGATTCACAGAACAAGTTGAACTAAACTTAGATAGTGAACCCCCTAATAGAAATGATGTTGAAAGTTTTGACATATTATGGAATAATATGTTTCAGAGGATAAGGGAAAGAGAATTCAGAATTGTTTCAAAAAAGACGTACCAAGAGATATTGGATAACGCTGAGAAGGAAGTTAAAGAAGGGAAATTGGCAAAGGATAAGTTAGCCGAAACTTACCTTGAAAGATGCAGCAAAGCTCTTGCATCCCTATCAGTTAATGAGTTCCCATATCTCATTGAAGACTTCAAGGATGAAGAAAATCCTGAAATGAATTATATACATTCTAATCTTCAAGAGGTACAATTTGAGGAATTTTGTGAATTGAACAAGTCGTTAATTGGTATCTCTGTTGATTTTGACGATGGTGATGAATATATCATGGAGAGATTCTTAAAAACACCATTCCTTACCAGAAACGGAATCACTTTAGTGAAAGTCTATTGTGTTCTTAGGAATAAAACTACTTCCCGAAAAAAATATATTCCATACAGAGACTTCTTTGAGGGTCTACAGCCAAATAAAGATAGACAGAGTAAAACAGATTAAGTGAGAACATATTTGGGTTACTGTTTTATACATCTTTGCTGCCAGTTATTACTGTTCTTAAATGTATGTTCTTATGCTCCACGAATTTTTCAGTTCGTTGCATAAGGTAATAATCAAGACGTTCTTTCTTTCCTTGCGCATTTTTGAAGAGAATCATAAATTCTCTGAAATTTAATACATTAAGGTATATATCTGACAAACTGGGGATAAAATCCGGCACAAAGAGAACATTACCCGACAAAGTAGGGAGTTCATTCTCATAGTTGGAACTTTACCTGACAGGCAGGGGAGTTGACCTGACAAAAATAGGAGCTCGTTTGACAAAGTGGGGACACAATCCGGCAAACATAGGAGCTAATTTGACACAATGGGGAGGTTATCCGGCAGAGTGGGGAGCATTGTTTTAACGGATTCAGATATTTGAGACGTTTGTGGAATGCCCACCACACATAGCTTTTTTGTCACATTTTTTGTCCCGCCCTGGTTTTGCATATTTGCAAAAGCACGCACCCTTCGGGATGCACTTACTTTTGCAAAAAAGCAAAACGCCATCCCGCAAAACAAAAAATCCGCCAAAAAACCTATTTCCCCTAAGAAAAATCACAAAATAAAAGAGCGCCCGTATGAAATCTGCTTCGCAGGAATATTTCACAGGGCAAGCCCCAATGAAATCTGTTTCACAGTTGTATTTCACAGGGCAAGCCAAATAAATGCCCCTGATGGGGCAACCTGTCTGCCGACAAGGCAGAAAGATTTGACGGCAGTGTCCCCCGTTTCGTTTAGTTTGATGATAAATTATTCTGAGGATTCCGATAGAGGGTCAGTGATGATGAAAAAATCATCTTTTATGATTGATCCATTGATGCAGCTCTCAGGCTTTCAGCCTGAAAGGCTTATACAATTGTCCCTCCTTACGATCTGTACGGACGTCAATATGCCGGATAAATCCGGCGATGTCCTGATCCATTCTGACGCTTGGTCGCTGGTGACTTCCGGTTTGTGTGTGGACGTTGATCTTTTTTCTATAATAAATTCTAATTTGTTGATAATTAAAGCCTTTTGTCAATATTTTGTTGATAAAAAGTTCGAACTTCGTTCAG
>CAZYWQ010000130.1:0-7364 GCA_964651675.1 uncultured Candidatus Sumerlaeota bacterium
GTATTTGAGAAATCTTTTCTTCTTTAGAAGTTGGTAATTCCGAAAGATCAGGGATTAAGGCGTCAATTCCCTTACCCAATGCTTGTTTTTTCATTTTTCTTAATAACCTCTCGACATAAATTTATATATTGTTGCGACCCCAAGGATTTAAAATCATATAGGATTATTGGCTTTCCGAATCCTGGGGATTCGCTTATTCTTACTGTTCGGCTTATAACTGTATCAAAAACGAGACTTTTGAACCGCTCTCTTATATGCTTAACTACCTCATTAGATAGATTGGTTCTGGGATCGAACATAGTCATCAAAATCCCCTCTATAAATAAATCAGGATTAAAAGTTTTTCTGATTTTATTGATTGTATTAATTAATAATCCCAATCCCTCAAGGGCGTAATACTCACACTGGATAGGGATAATTAAACTATGGGCAGCACAAAGTACATTTATTGTTAATACACCAAGAGATGGTGGAGAGTCGATTATTATAAAGTCGAATTCACTCGCATTTGAGAGAACCTTTGCCAGCCTAAATTCTCTTTCTTGCTGGTTTAATAGTTCTACTTGTGCTCCAATTAATTGAATATTTGCGGGCAATAGAGAAAGATTCTCTATTTGAGTATTAATTAAAACATCCCTAACCTTAATAGTATTAGTCGATAACAAACAATTATATATTGTTGTCTCGAGTTTATTCTTATGAATACCCAGACCACTTGTAGCATTTGCTTGAGGGTCCATATCGACAAGAAGAGTTCTTTTTTTACTTGCAGCAAGACAGGCGGAAAGATTGATCGCTGTGGTTGTCTTACCGACTCCACCTTTTTGGTTTGCAATTGCAAGAATCTTTGTCATTATTAGAGTTAACCCGAATGTTTCACGTGAAACATTTGATTAATTTTCGTCCTTTTTATTTGAAACAGAAGTCTTTTTTGCTGTTGTGTCAGGTTTTTTTGTTTCTTGCTCTTTTTTCGAGTCAGTTTTTTTTCTTTTGTAATCAGTTTCGTAAAAGCCCGCACCCTTAAATATAATCCCTGTCCCACAACCGATCAGTCTTTTTAATTTGCCACCACAGTTCTGGCATTTTTTCAGTGGCTTATCATTTATTGATTGGAACACCTCGAAAATTTTTTTACATTTTGCACATTCATATTCATAAGTAGGCATACAACCAATCCTTTATTAATAAATCGAAATTATATTAGCAGTAAATTGCTATTGATTAGCTTTAAAATCAAGAGATATTTTTATGTTATTTTCTCCCAATAGGTCACTTAATTCGCTTATTAGAGTGGGACAGCACAGTACAGAGTGTTTTTCTATCTTTTTGAGAAATACTTTATCAAGATAATCGTTGTCTTTTATAAAGACCTTATGGTTCCCTTTATATTGGTTTAGTATTTTTATTAGTTGTTTTTGTTTTTTAAGATCTGTTGTGCTTAGGTCAAGTTCTAATGTATGGGGTGTTTCTGCAAGCTCGATTAATCTTCTGATGTCGTAAATTCTTTTTGCGAAGAGATATTCTCCTTTTGTGCCTATTATTTTTCTTCCAACAACAAGAACGGGTGCATTGCATTCTATTTGTTCTCTGTCTCTCTGTAATATTTCTTCGCTGATTCTAACTTCTGTTCCCTGAATATCGAAGCAAGTTGAATTGTCTTTTTTGATATTTCTGTTTCCTTTGAATTGGTCAATTATTCCATAGACTGAAGTTTGTTGTCGATGGCTGATATATTGAAATTCTTCTGGTTTGATTGCACCGATCAACTTGCTAAAAGGAAGGTAATACTCAAATAATGTTTGAGACAAAGTAGTACCTGTTGCTTCAAGTTCCAATTCTAATAGTTTTTTATTAAATTCTTTCTTCTGGCTAATGGTTATTTTATCTTTATTTTTCTCTATTATGTAATAGGTATCTGATTTCCTTTTTACTGTTCGGGCTTCTCCCTCAAGGTTTTCTATCTGGCTTAATAATTCGTTTCTATCGGGATTCAGGCTATCTAAAGCACCAGACATAATGCAGCTCTTTAATATATCCGGTGTTATTACTTTTCGAGCAGTTCTCTTAACGAGGTCTGTTAGACTGTTGAATGTTCCTCCCCTTCTAAATTTGTCAATTTCTTGATAGGCACTCGGACTTAAATTTTTTATTAAGCATAAGCCAATACTGATTAACTCCCCCTGTTTCAAAAACTTAAAATCGCTACAGTTTATATCAATTGGGAGAAAACTTATTCCAGAGCTCTTTGCCTCTTCATATAGAATGTTATAGCAGTTTATGTTGTTTGAATAGTATGTCAAAGCAGAAGCGTAAAACGCCTCGGGGAAATTGGCTTTTAAATAGGCCAAACAGTAGCTTATGTAGGTGTTACAAATGGTTGCGGAAGTCTTATTCTTTTCTTTAGAATAGGAAAGCATAACATTTTGTAACTGCTCATAATTCTGGGGCTTCTTATTTTTAAGTTCTGATTTTATTATAATGTTATGCAGAATAGGAATTCCATTAGTCAACCTCTTAGATAACAAATTGTAGGTTTTTTCATCAGACAGAGGGATTTTATCAAGTGTAAAGCTTTTATTGTCTTCTTTAATAAATCTCAAGGTATCATTTATAATATTCAACGATATGCTATCAATTAACTTAAGCTTAATTAATCCAAGCTCATTAATTGATGGAGAGCTGTATTGGGTAATAGAAAGATTTGTATCAGTTAGATTAATAGGTATAAGCTCTGACAATGGTTCGCCAGAGAAAATGATAGTATTTTCTATATTTGATATTGATTTTGGAAGAGGTGAATGCTTATCAACTTCTTCTTCAGCGTAATTTGTAATCTGTTCATATAGATCGGAATTCCCCCCGCAATTAATGACTTCATTCAATTGATCAATAGAATTATTAGTGGTAATCCAGTTATAAAACGAATTGAGTAATTCGTTTTTTTTCCAACATACATATTGACCTTCAAGGCAGATTGCGGAATTAGGATATTGTTCAAATACAAAAGTAATCAAAGGTTTTATGTAATCTGAAGCAATTTCTAATTCCAATAGCAAGGTCTTACTTTTTCTGATAGCAAGCTTTTGTAATTCGAGGTTATTTATATATGGATTAACTTTATTGATGCCTATGAGAAAAGCTATTAGACTATGTGCCAGCCACCCTCTTAGTATAAATGCTTCTATGTTTTTATCTAAAAGGAACTTATGAATTCTGATCAATATTATGAACAAGTTTGAAATCCCCAATTCCTTAACAATCTGCAATTCATTATTAAGTCGCTCTTTGGATTTTTTATCGAGTTCATAATATTTTTTAGCAACGAAATCCCAGAGATAAGAATCGGGATCCAAGCCTCTACTTAAATCATGCTCGAAGAACCTTTTTTTACTTATATTAAGCTGAAAACAGCATCGTTGGGATATTTCCAGAGTGTTTTCTATGGTATCTGGTAGATAAGAGAAAAGCTTATAAATTTCATCAATGGACAGGAAACTTTTATCCCTATTGGATAACGAAGAGATTATGGGATTTGTATTCGTGACATTTTCAAGATATGTTGATTGAATGAAATTGTAGAGTAAATGGTCTTTTTTATCTAAATAATGGACATTTTGAGTTGCAATAATAGGGAGTTCTAAAAAACTTGCCAATTCGAGAAGTATTTTGTTTACATCGATTCCTCGATACCTTTGATAATTTTGCAGTTCAATATATAAGTTCTCTTTTGAAAAGATACTTAGAAAATCTTTGAAAGTTTCCTCGACATCTTGTGTTCTATTTTCAATTATAGCAGAGATCAACTCTCCTCTATCGCACCCGGTAAGGGAGATTAATCCTTTTTTATGCTCTTTTAGCTCCTCATAGGTGATAAATGGAATACTTGCTATATTTCTGGAATGTGCTTTCGTAAGGAGTTTCACCAAATTTTTATAGCCATATTCATTTTCAACCAAAAGTACTAAATGGAAGTAATTAGACTTATATTTTGAAGGTCTCTTGGAAGAGATAGTTATTTCGCAGCCTAATATGGGCTTTATGCCTCTTCTATTACAGTGTTTAGTGAACTCTATAGCACCAGCTAAAGAGTTGTGGTCTGTTAGAGCAAGAGCCTGCATATTATATTTATAGGCTCTTTCTACAAGATTCTCAATACTTTCAATCCCATTGCTTAGGCTGTAATGGCTATGTAAGTGGAGATGTACAAAGTCTTTTTTTATCATTTTCTGATTATTTTAAGAAATAATGCGATATATTACCCCCTAATTTGGTTGTGGTATAAAGGTTAAGGTAAAATTCACATAGTTTTTCCTATAGCTAACTGGTAGTGGCGGAAATGAAGAAAACTGTATTGCTCGTAGCGCTGCTTGATCTAACAGTTGATCACCGGATGATTTTATCAGTGCATATTCTAATATTTCGCCATTTCTACCCAAAGTAAGCCTGAATAGACATTTTATATTCTTTTTAGCTGCAATACTTGGTACATTGTAGTTCTCAAGAATTCTATTTTTTACCAACTGCTTGTAATAATCGAAAGGGAAACTGTCTACTTCCATCGAAACCTTAGAAACCGCTGGAGAAGACGGTGTCGAAACCGGTTTGGGTGTAGTTCTTGGTTTTGGTTTTGTTTTGGGTACAGATTTTATTTGTGCGGTCTTGTAGGGAGTCGCCTTAGGTTTTATTTTTGCTTCTTTTTTTTGGAGTTTTGGTTTAGGTTTCGGTGATGGTGTAGAAGTTGGGACCTTTTTCTTAACGGGCGTTGGTGCTGGAGTAGGTGTAGATTTAGGAGCTTCTTTCTTTTTTACTTTCTTTATTTTAGGAGGTTGAGGTGTTTTCTCAACCAAGTCTATGATTTTAACATCTTTTTTTATTATTTTTTCTTTGATGCGAAAGGTGATGTTTGCAAGACTGAATACGATCAGTATCACTAAAATGTGAATAATGACGGAAAATGTAAACATTTTCCTCATTAGATTAGTTTGTCCCAATCCCATTTGCGAAGTTCCTTAATACTGTTAAAGTGTGTAAGATTGAAGTGTAAAGGAGTAATGGAGATTTTTTTATTGTCAATAACAGCATCATCGTCAGAATTACCGCTTTTGTTCTTTACCAAATCGCCGTAGTTTTCATATATCCAAATATCATTCAAATTGTTCTTTAATTCATATTGATCCTCGTATGTCGCCGTTCCTTGAGGACATACTTCAATCCCATTAATATCTTTGTGATTAATGCTTGGTATGTTTACATTTAGTAGAACACCCTTTGGCAATCCATTTTTGTAAACAAATTCCACAAGTTTTGCTCCAAACTTACTGGCGAAGTCAAAATCCGTATTATCGCCAAAGCATCTTGATATAGCTATCGAAGGGATACCGTATAGCAAACCTTCCATAGCACCCGCAACAGTTCCAGAATACAGAACGCTTGTACCCACATTTTGTCCATTGTTGATGCCTGAAATCACGATATCTATTTTTTCTTTACAGATAGTTGTAATTCCCAGTTTAACACAATCGGCGGGGGTTCCTGATATAGCATACCCGAAAAAGAGATCGTTCTTTTTGATTTTTTTAACTTCGATCTCTTTAAATATTGTAATGCCCATACCAATAGCACTTCTCTCAGCAATAGGTGAAATCACTGTAACATTGGCGATTTTCTTCAGCTCTTCATAGATGGCTTCTAATCCGGGTGAGTATATGCCATCATCATTTGTTAGAAGAATATTCATAGAGTTAATCCCTTAAGATAGACTATTAGCAATTAAATCTTTTTAGTCTATTTGTTGCTTCATTTTTATATTGATTTATATTCTGTATTTTTTGTTTGTCAATTAGTATATTTTATATATCAAAATGCGTAATCCTGGCAATGGAGGATTGTCACCGTTCACAATTATTTTTTCTATTTTAAGTTGGGATAAAAAGCGATCTAACGCATCAAGTTCAGTTTCTGAAAGACTCCTATAGTAATTTACGCCATAGAATCTATCTTTAAAACGGTCTCTTTCTGATTCATTTAGTATAATATAGTTAATCCCATTTTCCATTAGGTGATTCTTCAATTCTTCGGGTGTTTCGGTACTTTCTAATTGTTCAAATAGGTAGTTTTGGTCGAAGATTGTATTGTAGTAGACTTCTTTGTTAATACCAAATGTTCTTCCTTCATATAACAAAATACACTTGGAATCCTCAGGAATAGACTCATTAAGGTATTTCACAAGGGATGGATAGCCTTCGATATTAATGGTTTTATATTCAAATGAGTTTATTTTACCTGTGATATATTGAAATAAATGGTGCCTATCTTGTGATACCAAACCATTCATTATACCTAAAGCGGATTGTATTATAAATAGGAGAGCAAAAATTGTAAAATACGGAGCTTTATGTACATTTTTAAGTGTATTAGGCTCGGTTTTTGTTTGTTTTGCGATTGCTAATAGTAAATTATATAATATGTAAATCCCCAGGATTATGCCAATGGGAGTATTAATTGCGAAGAATCTCGATTCTCCCTGGGTGAAGAGATTCCATAATAAAAACGAGAGTACTAAATAGATGGCTACAAGCCTAATTTCTCGGTTTATCTTCTTTAAAAAAAGTGAAAGCACAATCAACAAGGAGAAGAAATATCCAATTATGCCTGAGCGTCCAATTATAAGCTTAAAGAACGAAAATGATAGTATGTTTTGCGGTTGGTGAGACAGGTTAAATAGAGTTGCTTGCTCCTGCGACCAGTCTTTACCGTTTAGTATAGAATAGAACAAGGGGTAGACTGGATTTCCGGCTAAAATGATGTTTTTTATCAACCAGGGTGAGAAGACCAGAACTGATATAACTATGTATAAGAAGATTTTAGAAAAAATAGCCGATTTCTTTTTTTCTGTTATACATAATGTGTAGAGTAAAATGATAGCAAAGGGAATAAAAAAGGTTAGAATGGCAGTATATTTACAGCCGAGTATTATACCTGAAGATATCGAAAGGAGTATAAAATCTCTTCTATTTTGAGTGTTCGTCCAATGTAGGAATAAATAGAGGACAAGAAGTATAAAAAAGGTGATTCCAAGCTCTGTGTAGCAATATAATGTGAGAGTATTTGTTATGAAAAATGTAGAGAATAATAATGTGGCAAGAAGAGATGCCAGTCTCGGTAATTTTAAATAGCCACAAATTGAGTATATTGTTAGTAAACTGAGGATATAAAGACCAAAATTTATTAATTTCGGGACTACTTCATTTTTCATTTGTAGCCCAATTAGATAGAGCATTTCTATGTTAAAGGGAAAATTGCTGTAGACATTGTTTTGAATGAAGTGAAATCCACCCTTTTGAAGAAATTTCTCTGGAATTGCC
>CAZYWQ010000131.1:0-4215 GCA_964651675.1 uncultured Candidatus Sumerlaeota bacterium
CTCTTCCCTGTCGATAAAGAAGTAACAAGAATCTCAACTGTCCGATTCTCTTTCTCCTCCGCCATAGTCGTCATTAAATATCCTGAACTGATAAATAAAAATATTATGAAACCTATCCCTATAAAAAAAGGCAAAAAGGAACTCCAAAAGGTCATCCCAGAAAATTCCCTTCCTCCTCCTACACCTCCTTTGGGCCATTTTACTATTAGGTTACAATCAGAAACTGCTCTACTTGCAATCTCTGGTTTAATCTTCTTCAAATGATTAATCTGCATAAAATCCCAAAACTGTCTATTTACATTACGAGGAACGGATTTTTTATAAACAACTTCAGCCTTATTACTTTCCAGATAATCGGAAGCCACTATGAAATAAGATTGAATTTTGCCTGATTTCAACGCCTCATGTGCCTTATCTTCTGACTCATACTTAATAAACTTCACAAGTTCCGAAACACCCGGATGTGCTGGAGAACCGCCTCTCTTCGGTGGTTGAATCGGATCTGATAAGAATCCTGAATGGTCTACATAGCCAACAGGTTTATTCATATTTTCTTTTGAACTCAACATAAAGACTAAACCTAAGCTGACAATAACCACAATAGGAAGACTGAAAACAGATATTATGAAGCTAACTTTGAAGGCATATCGTTTATATTCATATTGAGCTACAAGAAAGAGTTTCCCCATTACTCCTTCCCTTCCTTAACTACTTTTATAAAAATTTCATCCAATGTAGGTAACGCAATCTCATACCTATTTAATACAACATTATTAGCTACTAAGTCCTTTAACACATCCTGAGGTGTACTTCCTTCCTTTAATGTCAATTTAATATTGTTGTTATCTCTGGCAATATTTTCAATACCCTTTAACTGTGGCAAATCACTCGATGTCTGTATTAAAACTGCATTGCCAGAAAATTTATGACGAATATCGATTAGTTTTCCATAAAGTATCACTTTCCCAGAATCGATAAGAAGAATACGGTCGCACAACTCTTCAACCTTATGCATTTGGTGAGTCGACATAAGAATAGTCGTACCCTGTCTGGCTAAATCAAGAATAACTTCTTTCACCATCAGTGTGTTTACTGGATCGAGAGAAGTAAAAGGTTCATCGATGATAATTAGTTTTGGTTGATGTAAGATAGTAGCGATGATTTGTGCTTTTTGCTGCATCCCCTTACTAAGTTCTCTTATCTTTTTCTTCCGATGAGCTATCAACTCGAACTTTTCCAGATACTCCACAATCCGCTGATGTGCTTCTGACTTTGACAATCCTTTTAAACTTCCCAAATAATGCAAACAGCGTTCAAGGGTTGCTTCAAGATACAAACCTCTTTCCTCGGGCATATATCCGATGAAATTTTTCTTCTTCTCAGCCATCGGACCACCCAGAATTGAGACTGTGCCACTATCAGGTTTAAAAATATCGAGGATTATCCGAATAATGGTGGTCTTACCTGCTCCGTTTGGACCAAGCAATCCAAATATCTCCCCTGACTCCACGCCAAAAGATACATTATTTACAGCTTTTGTCCGACCAAATGATTTTGAAATCTGAGATACTTCTATTTGATTCATTAATTATTCCATTTTCATCAATGTAATAGGACTACTATAAGCCATCAGTCAATCCACTGATCTCTTTCCTTTGATGCATCTTCTGAATCTTGAATTTTCTTCTTAAACATCTGAAAACCCGCTTTTTCAAGATATTTTTGCAATGGATCGAACTTATACTTTTTATTTGTCTTACAAGGAGGAGTGTATTTAAAAAAAGAATCTACATTTTTCAATAGTCTTTGGGGATTAAAAGGCTTTGTTAAATAAGAAGTGGCACCTAATTTATATCCATAAATTGCATCCGAAGGATTATTTTTTGCAGTCAAAAACATTATAGGAATAGCTGAAAATTTGGGAATCCTTTTTACTGCATCATAAACTTGATAACCACTCATCTTAGGCATCATAATATCAAGGATAATAAGATCAGGTTCAACATCCTTAATATAGCGAACTACAAGAAGCGGATCCCGAGAAGCAATAACTTCATATTCATCACCGAGAGTAACCTGAATAATCTCAAGAATGTCAGCATCATCATCAATTGCTAATACCCGCCATTTCTCCATAATATAATCCTGTATCTAACTTATTTTACATATCAGTGAATAATCATTATTTACATATAGTCTATAATATAATAGGAGATAGTAGTGTCAATATGAATTTAAACATCAATTAACTTGACAGAAAACCATCTTCGATTTAGAAAATTATAAGCATTACAAAATAAAATGGGAGGATAGTATGAACAAAATCATACGAAAGTCTTTAATAATATTTTTAATTAGTATGTTAAGTTTAGGTATAGTATATAGTCAGGGTAGAACAAAATCAGTTGTAGTAACAGGAGAAGCTGCTGGTGATTCTCTTCAGGCTTATGATGAAGCATTGAAGGATGCCTTAAGGAAAGCTGTTGAGATGGGAGTTGGCGTTTACATTAGTGGCGATACCTATACGAAAAATTTCGAGTTGATTGCCGACAAGATTTTTTCACAGGCTCGTGGGTATATCGAAGATTATGAAATTTTATCAAAGAAGGTTGAAGATGGCATTTATAAAGTCACAATAAGAGCCACAGTCTCCACTGTCAAAATCGAATCCACATTAAGAGACTTAAACATTCTCAAAGATATTTTAGGTTACCCAAGATTGATGGTAATCGGATTCGAAAAAATCGATGGAGTATTAAGTGATGGAGCTTCAGCTCAGACACAAATCGAAAAAGTATTCTTAGAAAATGGTTTTGATATGGTCGATAAATCAACCGTTGATATGATAAAAGAAAGAGATTTTAAAATCAATCAAATAGACAACATAAATTTGGCTGCGACTTTAGGCAAGAGATATGGCGCTGAAGTTGTATTAATAGTCAATGCCTTTTCTGATTTCCAACAAGAAATGGTAGAGTATGGAGTTCGCATTCGATTTTACAACAGTAATGTTCAGGCAAAAATCGTAGATGTTGATACTGGAAGATTAATTGGTACTGAAACGAAAACAGAACTTGGCAGAGCAAGAACATCATTAGAAAAAGCAGGTAAAAGAATCGCTCCCATTCTTATGGAAAAGACAGTCAAAGCCTGGCGTCAGAGAGGCTATGGTTCGGAAAATGAGGTAGAAATCGTAATAGATAATGTTAACTTCTCAGACCTTATGAAGGTAAAAAAAGAAATCGAAAAAATCAGAGGTGTGACTTCTGTTTCAAGTCCTACATTAACAAAAAGAGTTGGAAATATGCGTGTGCGTGGTACAATTCAAGCAAGTAATATGGCAGTGAAACTAAGCGAACTGAAAGGATTTAATCTGGAAGTCACAAGTATGACTCAGAACAGAATTGATATTGAATATTCAGACTAAAATCAATCTAATACAATGTAGAAGGGAAAGATTATGACAAGAAAAGTTCTTCTATCATCATTTTTATTTCTATTTTTCATAGTATTCATTTCAACAAACTTTGCACAAGAAAAAATGCGAGTTGCCGTAATGGATTTTGATGTCGAAGCAAGTGGTGCACCTTATGGATTAGGTCGGACTGTTGCAGATATGTTGATCACTTCATTAGTAAAAACAGGTGAGTACAAAGTTTACGAGAGAGAAAAACTGCAAAAAGTTATGGCGGAACAAAATTTAGGAATTTCCGGAAGAGTGGACACCACAACAGCCGCCAAAATAGGAAAATTAATCGGTGTTGATACATTGATATATGCCACAATAACCGAGTTCGGATTTAGAGATAAAGGATTAAAAGCAAATACAATTGTACCTGATGTAAAAGGATATGACATTCCCGTTAAATTGAGAGTTGGGAAACGGTTATTTAGAGTCGTTATTGATTTAAGAATCATCGATGCGACCACTGGAGAGATATTAACAGCAGAAACCGTTCAAGGATATCGAGAAAAGTTCAAAATCGGAGGTGGAGTAGCAGGAGTTAATTTAGGCGATTCAGGTTGGGTAAACACAGAAGCAGGAATTGCCACGAGAATGGCGATCGATAATACTGTAAACATCATCACAAGCAATTCCAAGCAATGGGGACAAGCGGCTTGTATATATTGTGGAGCACCGATACCACGAAATGCAAAATTCTGTCCAAAATGTGGCAAGGCACAAAAAGAGATAAAATTAGAATGTCCATATTG
>CAZYWQ010000131.1:4225-7345 GCA_964651675.1 uncultured Candidatus Sumerlaeota bacterium
ATTCTGTCCCGAATGTGGAAAACCTGTTAACCGAGATTAACTAAAACAAATTTGCCACAAAGACACTAAGACACGAATTTACTCAGACACTAAGGTACTAAGACACTAAGAAATTAATTTAGATAAGCTATATAGAATTAACAGCAAGATACTTTTCTGTCATTCCCAACTTGATTGGGAATCCAGACACTTTTCAAATAAACTGGATTCCTGCTCCCGTAGGAATAACAACCTTGATTGAATTGCCAGCTTTACATTTTAAATTTACGCTATTCTTTATACTTTCTGTGATAAGATTTTAGTAATTCATTATATATATCTAATCTAAAAAGTGTTGTTTCAGACTTTATATTATGCGTTTGTATCATCCTGGGATTTAAACTTGTTTCCAAGTTTTTCCTCTATCAAGGGTAAAATTCTTACACAAAAGGCTTCAATTTTCTCCATAGTAGAAATAATACTTTCTAGCGTATTAGTCAATTGGCGACTCGCACGATTTATCTCCCTACTTATACCTTTCAAACCCGCAACAGCATCACGATAAGAACGTATGCCTTCAAGTCCGGCTATAGTTCCTGCCAAAAGACCATCTATAGTCTGTCGAAATTCGGTAACTTGCTTTATATCTTTTTCTGTCTCCGGGTCAATCCAATTTATATAGCTTGAAAAGCTATCAACTAGAAGATTGATACTATTCTCAAGCCTCGGGAGATGTTTCTCAACCTTCTCTGAATAGATGGTCATGTCTTTTGCCACTATTAACGCAATCTTATGAGCTTGTACCGCCTTGCCTGGTCCCGGACTTTTAGTAAGAGTTTGAATACTTAATGTATGTTTTCCCATATTTCTATTAATGTTCATAGTTTCATCTGCAATCTCGGACATTATGCGAGCCATTTCTTCAGCAGCTTCATTACCTTCAAATACGAAATCTATAAATCCTTTTTCTTCTTGAATCTCTTCAGGTACTTTCTCAACTGACTTCTCTTTAGATACCTTTGAAATTTTCTTTGTCGGTAAGTAGTCTTCGGGTAAAAAGTCAATGATTGGACTCCCAAATGTAATTTCTTGAACTTTATGCTTTTCACCAATTTCTTTAAGATTCTGTTTCAATTTGTGGACTTGATCGAAGCGGGTTGAGTAGACCTGAATCCTATATGAACGGAGGTCGAATGGCACCTCCTCTATCGACTGCGCTAAAAGAATTGTTGAAATTCGTAAACCATGACAAAGTCCCAACTCATATAGTACATTCGGATTCAGAGTAGTGAGGTCGGCAACAATTAAATGTGCAGTAGAAATTCCTATGATAATGTTACGTAAAATGTTTTGCTGATCGAGGAAACTATCGGCTCGCGCAACATCGTAACCAGCATCTTCGAGTGCCGGCTTTATGAGATCCTCATAGATAGAATTAAATTCTGGATCGAAGGGCATGAGTACAAATGCTTGTGGATTATTATTCATAAAGGTTTTCCTCCCATTAACAGCGTTACGATTAATTTGTTTATATACGAAATATTTCGCTCTTTTGTCTTGTTTTGAATATTACAAAAAAAACTTTTCATATATCTCACTTTTATTTAAGATAAATAGAAATTATTATCATTTCCTTATATTTTGTCAAATGAGATATTTATTCCATAAATAATGAAATTCATTGAAAGGAAAAACAACCATTTTAGGCAGGATAACAATTTCAACAGACATTTTAAAACTGACAACCGACAATTAAAAATTATTTTTTGTATTCTTCGTGCCTTTGTGTCTTTGTGGCTATAAATTCCCCTTCTTGCCACTAAGGCACTAAGTCACTAAGATTATAAGATGATTCTTTGGATACCGTCTTTGATGAGCGAAACATTAAAGTTGATAAGAAATCCAAGTCGATTATCAGTCAATTTTAAATGACTTAATATTTGTGCTTTCCAAACAGGATTTATCAAATCCACAGCTTTTAATTCACAAATAATAATTTCTTCTACAAGAACATCTATACGAAGACCTTCATCAAATGTCATATCATCGTATACAATTGGGATATCTACTTGTCTTCGATATTTTAATCCTCGCTTAGATAACTCATAGCAAAAACACACCTCATAAACTTTTTCAAGCAAGCCTGGTCCCAATTTCTTATGCACCACATACGCTGCATCTACTATTTTGTTGGCAATAGATTCCTCTTTTTTTGACAAAGGTTTGAAATTCATATTTCCCCTTTTTATCTTTGTGTCTTAGTGCCTTCGTGGCTAAATATCTTTGTGTCTTAGTGCCTTTGTGGCTACTATTATAACTATACCCTTGAGATCGCTACTCTTCCTGTTCTGACGAGTTCGATTATACCATATACTTTCAGCATATCAATGATAGCATCTATTTTACTCTGTACACCTGTTACTTCGATTGTAATTGCCTTAGGCGAAATACTCACAACTTTTGCCCTGAAGATATTTGCAATCTCGACAATCTCAGGTCTTGTCTTTGCTGTACTATTTACTTTTAAAAGCACAAGTTCTCTATCGATATAAGGTTCATCCTCAAAATCCTGAACCTTAATTACATCAATAAGTTTATTCAATTGTTTTCTAACCTGTTCTAAAACTTTATCATCACCCTTAACAACAATAGTCATCCTCGATATATTAGGATCATTTGTTTCTCCGACACACAAGCTATCTATATTAAAACCACGACTACTAAATAGACCAGATACTCTCGCCAGAACACCTGATCTATTCTCAACAAGAACAGAAAAAATATGTCGCATAACCATAACCTCCCACGATTTTATGCAAAAATTATTAAACGAGAATTATTTCTTTCAGACTTTTACCTGCTGGAACCATCGGATAAACATTTTCTTCAGCTTCAACAATGAAATCCATTAACACTAACTTTTTAATCTTTAAAGCCTCTTCCAGTGCAGGTTTCACATCCTTCTTTTTTAATATGCGCATACCAACAGCTCCATAAGCCTCAGCCAACTTGACAAAATCAGGCACATATTTCGGGCATTTATTGCTTGGTACCGAACAATCCGGCGGACAACTCTCATCTCTCGATAAACAGGTATAGGCATAATTTCCTTTATAAAACATCTGCTGCCATTGTCTAACC
>CAZYWQ010000132.1:0-7324 GCA_964651675.1 uncultured Candidatus Sumerlaeota bacterium
CGAAATGCTCAGAGAACAGCAAAAAGACTCGAAAAAGAAGCCGGTAATACCTACAGAGAACTCAGCGAAATCACTAATTCTATTATAAAAGGTGAGAAACAAGCTCATGAAGCAAAGATGAAGGTGGTTGAGGCGAATCTTCGTCTTGTTGTTAGTATCGCAAAAAAATATACTAATAGAGGATTGCAATTCCTTGATCTAATTCAGGAAGGCAATATTGGTTTGATGCGGGCTGTTGACAAATTCGAATACCAACGCGGTTATAAATTTAGTACTTATGCAACCTGGTGGATAAGACAGGCTGTTACAAGAGCTATTGCTGATCAGGCAAGAACTATCAGAATCCCTGTTCATATGATCGAAACGATTAATAAATTGTCGAGAGTCTCAAGATACCTTGTTCAGGAGCTTGGAAGAGAACCTACACCTGTTGAAATTGCCAAAAAGATGGAACTACCAGTAGAAAAAATCCGTCGTATCTTCAAGATTGCGCAACAGCCAATTTCTCTTGAAACTCCAATTGGTGAAGATGGTGATAGTCATTTCGGTGATTTTATCGAAGACCAGGAGGCTTGTTCACCAGCTCATGCTACGGCATTCTTATTAATGCAGGAACAAATTGAAAAAGTTCTTAAGACATTAACAGAGCGTGAGGAAAAGGTATTAAGACTTCGTTTTGGTATTGGTGGAAGTGGTTTCCCAAGAACTTTGGAGGAAGTTGGTACTATCTTTAATGTTACAAGAGAGAGAGTAAGACAGATAGAAACGAAGGCGCTGAATAAACTTCGTCATCCAAGTAGGCGAAAGAGACTTATTGAATTTCTCGAATAGGAGCAAACATAAATGACTCTCAAGCCATCCTACTATGGGATGGCTTTTTTGTTATGGAAACTTTAGTATTGACTTCTATTTTTTTGAGTTGCTAATTTGCATTCGAAAATGTGGAGAATAAAGAGCAAGAGGATCCTTATAAATGAAACTTAAATTCTATTTTATATTATTTCTAATACTTTTACTTATTGCTTCAGGTATAGTAGCAGCACTTTATTTTCAAAAGAAACAAAAAGCGAAATTGGCGGATCAAACATATTTATCAGCCGTGACAGCTTATGAAAGAGGTCAATACGATATTGCAGAAGGTAAGTTAAAAGAGTTATTTGAAAAATATCCTGATCATAAAGATTCGCTTCAGGCAAATTTGATATTAGCAAGAATATATAACACTAAAAAAAATATCGATGAGGCTGTTAAAATATGGCAAAAAGTCGCTGAGAAATATCCTAATAATGACAAAATTGCTGAAGCACTTATCGGTCTTGCGAATTATCAGTATAATAATTTGAAAAATTATGATGAAGGGAAAACAATCTTTCAGGATATTATTGAGAAATTTCCTAATTCCGAATTTATTGACAGTGCAATTCTTGGTCTTGCGGTATGTTATAAGGATAAAGGATCTTATGAAAAGGCAAAAGAATTACTTGAGGAAGCATTGGAAAAATATCCTAATGGTTTGGCAAAAAGTGAAATAGAAAATGTTCTGGGCGATGTTAATATGGTTTTATTAACTACGAGAAATCATCTTGAAGAAGATGTTATATACATTGTTGAAAAGGGAGATACGATTAGTTCGATTGCGAAAAAATACAATACAGCAGATACATTGATAATGAAATGTAATGGCATAAAGAATCCTAATGCCTTAAGACCGAAAAGAAGATTAAAAATACCTAAGGTTAATTTTAGTATCGTTGTGGATAAATTTACCAACACACTTACATTGAATAACAATGGCAAATTTTTTAAAAAATATAATGTCAGAACAGGAGAGTATGAATATCAGACACCTGTTGGCTCATATAAGATTCAGACAAAGGTAGAAAATCCTGCTTGGAATAAACCTGATACAGGAGAAAAAATTCCTGCAGGTGATCCGAGAAATGAATTGGGTACAAGATGGATGGGTTTTGAAGGGAGTGCATTAGGAATTCATGGAACTATAAAGCCAGAGACTATTGGCAAGTATGCTTCGAATGGTTGTATCGGGATGTATATGGAAGATGTAGAAGAATTATTCGATATTGTTCCGCTTGGGACAGAAATTGAAATCATAGGGAAACAAAATCCTGATTTGATTGATAGGACAAAATAATAATAACGACATAAATGTCGTGTTACTATAAATTGGAAAGTGCGATATGAAAAAAATAAGACTTGGCATACCAAAAGGTTCACTTCAGGAGTCAACATTAGAACTTTTTAAGAAAGCTGGTTTTAATTTTAAATTAGCCAATCGTTCATATTATCTTAATAGTGATGATCCTGAAATTGAGGCGATGTTAGTTCGTGCACAGGAAATGGCAAGATATGTAGAGGACGGAGTATTTGATGTTGGTTTAACAGGTAAAGATTGGATTCTGGAAAACAAAGCTGATGTGGTTGAAGTTGCTGATTTAATCTATGCAAAACAAACAATGCGGAAAGTCAAATGGGTTCTTGCAGTGCCGATATCTTCAAAAATAAAATCCGTTAAGGATTTGAAAGGTAAAAGAATAGCTACGGAAGTTGTTAATATCACTAAGGAATATCTTAAGAAGAATAAGGTAAAGGCAGATGTTGAATTTTCCTGGGGAGCAACAGAGATAAAAGCACCTGAACTTGTTGATGCGATTGTTGAGGTTACGGAAACAGGTTCTTCTTTGAAAGCGAATAAATTAAAGATAATCGATGTAGTGCTTGAAACAAATACAAAGTTGATAGCTAATAAAAATAGCTATAAGGATAAATGGAAAAAAGAAAAGATAAAGGGTATTGCACTACTCTTGAAAGCCGCTATAGAAGCTGAAGGGAAAGTTGGATTAAAATTAAATGTCGAGCAGAAGAACTTAAAAAAGATATTAAAAGTATTACCTGCTATTACCTCACCAACTATATCTCAGCTATCGAATAAGAAATGGGTTGCATTAGAGACAATTATTGATGAATCAATCGTAAAGAAGATAATTCCTGCCCTTAAAAAATCCGGTGCTACCGGTATTATCGAATATCCTCTTAATAAAGTAATTTACTGAGTAAGAATATCAGCTTAATCTCTTCTTTGTACTAATAGTACATTTTTTGCACAAGTCGGGAGGATTCCCTTTATACAAAGCGGTTCGTAATCCTTTATAGCCATTACCATTCCATATTTCATCAAAGGATTGTGTTTGAAGATTGCCAAGAGTTTTTAAATTCCACCTACAACAAGGTTGAACTTCTCCATTAGGATAAATCACCATCCGATTCCAGGGTTCATAACAAATAGCTTTAGGTTTTGTAATCTTTCGAATTAGCATATTAGAAAGGAATGACACCATCGAATAAGGTTCCATATTGATTACTTTACCGTAGATTTTCCTGAAAAGCCATTTCCATTTTTCAAGTTTACTATTACTAACTCTTGGTGCATATAAATAAATTCCATATTTTATTGCTCTATCTTCAGCTTCGGTAATAGCTTCAATTACTTTCTTATCCTTTAGAGAGATTATTTCCTCATTCAGATTTAATCCTTCGATTAGTCTTTTATTTTTTTCATCTATCAATCCCTTTTTTGACTTCTCTACGAGTTCTAAATATTCAGGTTGAATCTGCATACCCCAAGCATTGATTTCTTTCCCACCGAGTCTATGAACCAAATCTATATAGTCGGGTAATTCGCTTATATTTCTATTCATCATAACGAAATTGAATACGAGTCTTGGTTTTTTTAGTTTGTGTTTCCGTTTATAATCATTCAAATATTCAAGGTTTTCGATGAATCTCTCATATTTGGATCCGATTCTTATTTCCTCATACTTTTCTTTAGTAGCGGCATCTATTGATACATAAAGCTTGTCAAGGATACCTGCGGTAAATTTTTCAGCCAACTCGTTTGTGATCAAAGTTCCATTAGTAACTATTGATACTTGAGGGATTTTATATTTTTTTTTGGCAATGGATAAAAAATCAGCGATATTTTTATGTACAAGTGGTTCGGTTGCCCAGGATAGAATTAAGACTCTGGTCTTTGGAAAAATCTCTTCGGCAATTTTATTAAATAAAGCCATATCCATAAATTCAGGTTTGATATCCGCATAGGTAGAATAACACATTATGCATCTCAAGTTACAAAAATTTGCAACATCCATTTGAATATCAAGGAATCTTTTCAACATCTTTAACGCTTTGACCTTTCGTAATTACATCTTTATTCTTTAGAATTAATGTTTTCTCGAGTGATGATAGAATTATAAAGACCAAAAAGAATATGATTATAATTGATGGAAATATAAAAATGGTTGTTGTCGTGATTTTTCTTCTTGAAAATAGAATAATCGAAGCTGTCATAAAACCTATAAATCTTATTCCTGATTTACCGGATATTATTTTTGATGGATGGATATTATAAATTAAGTATCCGATCATAGCTCCCGTGAAAGTTGAAAGTAAGGCACTCACAAATATTTCTTTATCTGCTATAGCCCCATATAATAAAATAGATGAAACAAAAATTATAATAATCGTGCTTAATCCCTCAACGAAATTTAGGATTTCAATTATATTGATGATAATAATAATCCAGAAAATGGTCAATAAAACTCCCCATTTCCCTAAAGTAATAGGCTCACCGAATGGATTTGAGATCTGTTTAAATTTGAATTCAGAGGTATGAATAATAATTGAGGCGATAATTATGAATAACCAATGGTATTTACCTTTTATATATTTAACATCAGCCCAAATACTTGTCAGCAACACTATTATAGCTGAAATCAAAAATGTAATGGTTATTTTATTTATCTCATTCATAGTAAAAATAGGATCTTTCATAACAAGAGGAGTACCGTAAATTGTGACTAAGGCTGGTAGGAAAAAGGCAACAAAGATAATGATTCCTCCCAGCATAGGTTTCTTATCTCTGTAAAATTTATATCTTTCAGGATTGCTGAGAATCTTTTGCTTTTTACAAAATAGAATTACAAATGGAGAAAAACATATGGATAATAACAATGCAATCACTACCAAAGAAAAATATAACATCTTTTTATTTCCCTTTTGCAAACTTGGAAAAAATCGCTTGAAATAATCCTCTTACTAAAATAGCCGAGAATGTAATCAAGTCCATAAACAATATTTCACGGCTATAGTGCTTTTTATAATAAATATACATACTTTTATGTCTCTCAAATATGGAAAGTAACTGCCGATTCTCACTACTCTTTCCGATATAATGCATTACTTCACTGAAGGGATAATAGACTATTTTCCATCCGCGTTCTTTAGCTCTGTAACATAAATCGACATCTTCTGAATACATAAAAAATTTTTCTTCCAGTATTCCAATCTCCTCTATGACATTCCGTCTTATTAACATACAAGCTCCTGATACCCAATCAACTTCTCTTATCTCATTATGATCCCAATCCAATAACAAATATTCCTTCGAGTATTTATTATTGGGAAAAAGGCGAGTTATAATGGAATATCTGTTGAATAAAGCTGTGCTGAAAGTCGGAAAACTTCTGCAGGAAAGCTGTATCGAACCATCCTCATTTAATAATTTGAATCCGCATATTCCAACATCTGTTCTTTCTTCCATAAATTGTACTGCTTTATTTAATGCAGATTCTTTTACCTCTGTATCGCTATTCAGAAGAAGTATATACTTACCCTTTGCAATTTGTATTCCCTGATTATTAGCCTTTGAATATCCCGCATTATAACTATTTTTAACCAATTTTACATCAGGAAATTGCTCTTCTATCATTGTAACACTATTGTCTTTTGAATGATTATCAATAACGATTATTTCATAATCTATGTTATGCGTATTTTGCTTGATAGAATTTAGAGATGCTTTCAATAAATCTTTGGTGTTATAATTGACTATAATGATAGATAAATCTAACTTTTCCATAAGGTTAAATTAAAAATAGTATTCATACTGAGATATTATTCAGTATGTATTCATATAACATTGCTCTTTTCAAGTTAAAAAATAAAAGGATAGTTTCATAAGAATGGTAGAGGTGGAAAATACATCATAATATAAGGGGATTAGGCTAATAAAAAGGTGGCTTGAATCATAATAAAGGTGGTTTCAATCATATTGAAGTAAAAATGGATTTAGTTTCTGATGGAGACCTCCGAAGTAGCCAAGAAACAGAATTTTTATATGTGTCATGCTGAACTCGTTTCAGCATCTTAATAGAGATTCCGAAACAAGTTCGGAATGACGATGCATGTTTTTGTTAATTTTTCAGAGGTCTCAATTTAAAATTCAATATTATTAAACGGAACAGATTAGAATTTCACCTTAACAGGTTCTCTATCAGGAGCGCCTTCTTCGAGTTCAAAATATTCTTGCATTTTGAAATTAAACATACCTGCAAGAACATTATAGGGAACTGACTGGATGGTCTGATTAAATCTCATAACCATATCATTATAGAATTGTCTGGCGAAAGAGATTTTATTTTCTGTCGAAGTCAATTCTTCCTGAAGAGCCATCATATTTTCATTAGCCTTAAGATTGGGATAATTCTCAGAAACAGCAAAGAGTGATCTTAATGTCTGAGAAAGAAAATTTTCTGCCTTTGCTTGATCCTTCAAGTTTTTCGCATCGATAGCCTGTTGACGAGCCTTGATCACATTTTCAAGAGTCGTCTTTTCATGCGCCATATAACCTTTTGCAGTCTCGACAAGATTAGGAATCAAATCATATCGCCTTTTAAGCTGAACCTCAATTTGTGCCCAGGCATTTTTTATCCTCGCTCTCATCACTATTAACTTATTATACATCGTAACAATGATGATAACAAGAAGGGCAATAATGATTAGGATTATGTATCCTCCCATTTATTTCCTCCTTTAAATGTGCTTATTATCTTTTTTGATAATAAAATTTAAATGTAATGATGGTTTTAAGTCAATATAAAAATTGTAATGTCCCAATATTTTGATTGCGAATTTTTTATCGCTTAAGTTTACTGTATATATCAAATAAAAAAAATACAGGTTGACATAAATGGCTAACTCAAACATTTTTCATAGTACCTAATTATATCTATTTGTAGTACACACTTTAGTGGGATAAATTATTCCTACTGAAGCAGGGACTACAAACCTTATCGGGAGATAATAGATGATTAAATTAACAGACAAACAAATTGCTGAATATTTTCATCGTTGTTTTACTGCGGTTGATGGGCTTTGGTTTATGAAGGTTGAGGAGAAATACGGATTTGATACAGCCCTTGATATAGACGATGAAGTCTGGAAAGTTTTCGCCAAGATTCAGGCT
>CAZYWQ010000133.1:0-7271 GCA_964651675.1 uncultured Candidatus Sumerlaeota bacterium
CTCACAGTGCACTCAGGATTCTTATATGGACAGCATTCTTAACATTTCCAGGACACATTGTTGGGTCTATGATAATTGCAATTCATAAACAGAAACTTTATCCTTTAGTCACAGGATTAGGTGTAATCATAAATATTACTCTAAATGCAATTCTAATTCCCAGATTCGACTTTATGGGAGCAGCTGTTGCGACTCTTTTCACTGAGTTAATTATGCTTGGATTATTTTTATTCATTGTACACTCAAATATTGGTGAGTCGGTTTTAATTTTATCTCTACTAAAGTATATTTTTGCCAATTTAATCATAGCAATAGTAATTTTCGTATGTAGAATGTATAGTTTTCATATTTTATTAATTTTGGGATTATGTATTATTATTTATGGCATCATTCTTTTCCTACTAAAAGATGACTCAATCAAAGGTCTGATCAGGATCGTAAAAGAATATAGATAATTTTGGAAGGGACAAAAATTGAAAATTGCGATTGATGCACGCTCAACGATGAATATTGCTGGTATAGGAAGATTAACATTTGAACTGATTAGACATTTAGGTAAAATAGATAATGAGAATGAGTATTATCTGTTCTTCCACCGTAATTATTCTAAAATTGATGAGATATTAGGTTCAAACTTTAAGAAATATATTATCCCTTTTAAAACTGGTCTATTATTTTTGAAATTATTCTGGCATGAGATATTGATTCCACATCATTGTAACAAGTTAAAAGTCGATGTATTTCATCAACCGGATTTTATTTCTGCGAGAAAAGGCTCATACAAAAAAGTAGTTACAATCCACGACCTTTCTACAAATATTTTCCCCAAAACAAAGCCCCTGAGTGTTAGATTATACTATATCAACTATGTGGCAAAAACCATAAAAAAGGCTGATATTATTGTCGCAGATTCTATGAATACAAAAAAAGACATAATCAAGTTTTATGGTATTAAGGAAAACCTTATTAAGGTAGTTTATCCGGGTGTTATGGATTACTTCAATGTGATTCCAGATAAGGATATATTAGATAAAACAAGAGAGAAATATAAGCTGCCTGAAGAGTTTATTTTATTTGTCGGTACAATAGAACCGAGGAAAAATTTAGTTAGATTATTAAAGGCTTTTAGTCAGGTAGTTTCGCAAGGTTATAAAGATATTTACCTAGTAATTTCAGGCTATAAAGGATGGTTAACCAAACAATTTTTTACAATGTTAGATAACCTAAAAATATCCGACAAAGTCTTGCTTTTAGGTTATACAGACGAGGAGAATTTACCAGCCTTATACAATTTGGCAAAAATATTTGTTTTCCCTTCAATATATGAGGGTTTTGGTATACCACCATTAGAAGCGATGGCTTGTGGAACCCCTGTGATTGCAAGTAATTCATCGTCGATTCCTGAAGTTGTCGGAGATGCAGCGATTCTTGTCGATCCGTATAATGAAAAAATACTTGCTAACTCCATCCTCAATCTTCTAAAAGATACAAATCTGCAAAAAGATTTAGTTGATAAAGGATTAAAAAGAGCCAGGATGTTTTCCTGGGATAAAATGGCAAGAGAAATGCTGCAGATTTATACGAGTTAGACTATTTTACCGACTAATCCAAAGGTATGTTTTTATGAAAATAAATTACGATTGCAGATATTATCGAGGATATAAGCCCTGTGATTACAGTAAAAATGAGGGTGTAATATGTGATAACTGTTCATACTATGATAAATTTGATAGAAAAATACTTGTTATCAAACTTGATGCAATAGGAGATGTTCTGCGAACCACCTGTATTTTAAAGGGTCTTAAAAAGAAGTATCCACATTCTTATATCGAATGGCTCACCCGATCAAATGCTATAGAATTGTTAGTAAATAATCCTTATATAGATAACCTTCTGGAATATAATTTAGATTCTCTATTAAGTATTCAAAATACAGATTATGATTTAGTCATCAATCCAAGCAATGATAAGATAAGCTCAGCATTGCTTAATGCAGTAAATGCACGCGAAAAAAAGGGTTTTAAACTTAACGAAAATGGTGAGATATTTCCAATCGATGAGAATTCTAAAAAGTGGCTTTTAATGGGCATTTTTGATGATGTTAAAAAGAAAAATAATGAAAGTTATCAGAGAATCATTTCTGACATTGTTGGGATTGAGAAGGACAATTTAGATATTATTCTTGAGCTATCTAATCAGGAAAAGAAACTCGCAGAAGATTTGAAAACTAAATGGAAATTAAAGAATAATATAATAATTGGTATTAATACTGGTTCGGGTTTAAGATGGCAACAGAAGATGCTTTCCACGGATAGCATCATATCTTTAATAAAAAAATTGCAGAAGATCGAAAAAACAAAGATACTATTATTAGGTGGACCCGAAGAGAAGGATAAAAATAAGGAAATCTTAGAAAAAACCAAAAATGTGATTGATACAGGTTGTGAAAATAATCTAAGAGAATTCTGCACTATAACCAGTCTATGTGACATAGTGATTTGTGGCGATACACTTGCCTTACACATTGCTATAGCCTTACAGAAAAAAGTTATCGCCTTATTCGGACCGACATCATCCGCTGAAATCGAAGATTATGGTTTGGTTACAAAGATTAAATCAGATATCGACTGTCTATGCTGCTATTCAAGTTGTGATAAACATCCCAATTGTATGGATTTGATCGATATTGATAAAATAGCCGAGTATGTAAAGTAACGCGAGCTTCAGCTCGCAAAGGATTTGATACATAAACACTATATTACATAAAAGACATTGAAGGAGATTTAAATGAAAATTGAAGATGTCTTTAGAAAAGGATTGGAAGTACATCAGAAAACAGTACAGAACCTGATTGATGAGAATCTAAATGACTTTACAAAAATGGTCGAAGCTGTTGAAAACTCATTAAAAAATGATGGCAAATTAATTATTTTCGGAAATGGTGGAAGTGCCGCTGATGCTCAGCATATCGCAGCAGAATTGGTTGGACGATTTAAAATGGAGAGAAAAGGATTACCAGCAATTGCCTTAAGTGTTAATACATCAATCTTAACAGCAATAGGTAATGATTATAGTTTCGATGAAATTTTTGTTAGACAGATCGAAGCAATTGGTAAAAAAGGTGATGTTGCAATCGGAATCAGCACTTCCGGAAATGCTGAAAATGTTATAAGAGCTATTAATAAAGCAAAAGAAATAGGTATCGCAACAATAGGACTCACCGGTAAGGATGGAGGAAAATTGAAAGATATTGTTAACATACCCATTATAATCAAGACAGAAGACACAGCTCGAATTCAGGAATGTCATATTTTCCTGGGACATATCCTTTGTGAGATTATAGAGAATTTAATGAATGAATAATGAAAATTCTAATATAAAAGTTCTATTTTATAAACCTGGTGCATCTCACGAATACGGTCTTGCCTTATGTAATATATTGGTAGAAAAGGGAATAGAAGTAGTAATGGTTTGTGATAATACCTTTGAAGTTGATGCGTTATTCAAAGCAAATTTCCCTGTAAAAAAAATTTTTGTTAGCTATGGCAAAAGTGTAAATGGTCTTGTAAAGGGAGTAAAATATTTTTTCTCTCTGATAGCATTTCTGTTTTTGTACATTAAATTTCGACCAAATATAATTCATATCCAATGGCTCAAATACGCTTTAGTCGAATATCAGCTTTTTAGGTTTTTGAGAAAATTCGGTACAAAGATAGTCTATACAGCCCATAATGTAGTACCACATGAATATCAGAAGAAAGATATTTCTATTTACAGAAAGGTTTACAGTTTGGCGGACAGTATTATAGTGCATTCAGATAGCACTAAAAATGAAATAATTAATTTGTTTGGGATGGAAACAAATAGAATCAATAGGATTAGACATGGCAATTTTGATTTTATTGCAGATAGATTTAGATATAAAAAAGATGAAGCGAGGAGATTATTAGGACTAAAGGAAAATGATAAGATTATTTTATTCTTTGGACTCATCAGAAAATATAAAGGCATTACCATTCTTTTGAATACATTCAAAGAGCTTAAAAAAAATAAATCTATCGAAAACCTAAAACTAATAATTGCCGGTGGCGGAGAACACAAATTCTATGATATCGATGAAGATGACTTATCGTATATTCAAAGCGAGAGTGATATTCTTTATGATAAAACATTTTGCAGTTTTGAGAAAATGGGGCAATATTTCTGTGCATCGGATGTTTCCGTTTTACCATATAAGAACATCTCTGCCAGTGGTATTTTGATTTTGTCTCTTGCTTATGGAATACCACTAATTGTTACAGATGTTGGTGGATTCCCTGAATATATTATAGATAATGAAACAGGCTATATTATTCCTTCAGATAATGAAAAGGCTTTATACGATAAGATAAAAATGGCTTTTATAGATGAGAAAAAATTATCAGAAATGAGTAGCAACTGTAAGAAGTACTCGGGAGAAAAGCTCTCCTGGACTAAAATTGCCGATGATACGATAGCTGTTTATAAAAGAGTTTCGCATTCAGAACAAAATTAGAATAATTTTTCATATCGGAGATATATTATATGATAAAAAAGAAAATAATTGTTATAGGTTGTGGGTATGTCGGATTACCTGCTGCCATACTATTAGCCAAAGCAGGTTACAAAGTAGTTGGTGTCGATATTAATGAAAATCTCATCAAAGCAATTAAAAAGGGCGAAATTCATATCGAAGATGAGAAACTAAAAGCAATTTTGAAAGAGTCGAAAGTCAGGAATAATTTTATTGCTACAACTACTCCCGAAGAAGGAGATGTTTTCATTATAGCCGTTCCGACACCTGTTGACCAAAAACGAAAGGTCAGTGATCTATCTTATGTCCTGAAAGGAACTCAGTCCATTTTACCCTACATCAAAAAAGGAAATCTTATTATAATAGAATCAACAATACCACCTCTGACCTGTAGAGAAAGAATTGCTCCCCTTCTTTTAAAAACAGGATTGAGAATAGGAAAAGACATTTTCTTAGCTCACTGTCCTGAAAGGGTATTACCAGGTAAAATTCACGATGAAATTATTCACAATGACAGAATAATTGGCGGCATAAATAAGAAATCAAGTGCTCTTGCAAAAGCAATATATCAGTCCTTTGTCAAAGGTAAGTTAAATGTAACAGATGATGTAACTGCCGAAATGTGCAAACTACTGGAAAATACATTCAGGGATGTTAACATTGCTTTAGCAAACGAGTTTTCGATTATTGCTGAAAGCCTTGGTATCGATGTGAAAAAGACAATCGAATTGGCAAACAGACATCCGAGAGTTAATATTCACACTCCTGGAATTGGTGTGGGAGGTCACTGTATTCCCATAGATCCCTGGTTTATTGCAGAGATTGCTCCAGACAAGGCTAACATAATCAGACAAGCAAGAATAACGAATGATAATATGCCATATTATGTTGCATCAAAAATCAGAACTGCAGTTAAAGATATTCCGAAACCCAAGATTGTATTATTAGGGCGTTCTTTTAAACCGAATGTTGCTGACGATAGGGAAAGTCCAGCTATTCAAATATATGATATTCTAAATCAAGATGGTTACGATGTTAAATCATACGATCCTTACATTAAGGATTATAAATATACATCTCTAATAAACATAGCTAAAGGGATTGATTGCATCGTGTTTCTGGTAAAACACCAGGTTATGATGAATGAATATGCTTGTAACAAAAATAAGATTTTAAAAAGTATGAGAAACGAGATTATTCTAGAATATTAATCTTTTTTCAAGTAATGAGTAGGAATAGAACATTGTTCTATACTATTGTGAATAGGATTTATGAAAATATTAGACATTTCAAAATTTTTCTATGACATAGGAGGAGCGCAATCAAGTTTCTTTGTCCTCTATAACCTCCTTATTGAAAAAGGACATACAGTAATCCCATTTACCTGTAGTCATCCTGCTAATCATGATACTCCCTACAAAAAATATTTTGTTAGTGCATTTGACGAAATCACTTATGGACAGGTTAATTTATTCGATAAAGCAAAGGCATTTTTTAATGGAATCTATTCTTTTGAAGCAGCAAAAAAATTATCACATTTACTTGATGATACGAAACCTGATTTAGCAAATGTTCATAATATACTACATCAATTATCTCCTTCGGTTTTCCAACCTCTTCAAAAGAGGAATATTCCCATTGTTCAATACCTTCATGATAACCATATGTTCTGTATTAATGGTTGTATGTATATAAATGGAAACATTTGTGAAAAATGTATGCATCATAATTACAGATATGGTCTATTTAATAGATGTCATCATAAAATGTTCTTACCGAGTTTAATGGGATACTTTCAAAAACACATTCAAAAAATGTTTAAGTTGTGGCGAGAAAAAGTGATACAATTTATCGTTCCATCCCAATTTCATAGTGATTTGATGGTTAAATGGCGATTAAAACAGGAAAAAATTAATGTAATAAAGCATTTTATTGACAAAGATAAATACCCCAGATTTGAAGAGGAAAAAGCAGAGGATTTTATTTTATATTTCGGAAAGTTTAATCGATGGAAGGGTATAATGACTCTTCTTAATGCTGCTAAAAGACTACCATACAAATTCAAAATGATAGGTAAAGGTGATTTAAAACAAACTATGCTATGTTTCATTAAGGAAAATAACCTAAAAAATGTTGAAGTTTTAGACAATCTTCCAAAAGAAAAGTTATTTAAAGAAATCAAAAAATCTGTGTTTACTATTATACCCTCAGAATGGTATGAAGTCTTTGGACGAACTATCATAGAAAGCTACATATACTCCAAGCCTGTAATAGGCTCGAACATCGCTGCTATTCCTGAAAGCATAATTGATGGAGAGACTGGTTTACTTTTTGAACCAGGAAATGTCGAGGAACTTATTGATAAATTAAAATTCCTGATGAACAATCTTTCTGAAGTGAAAAGAATGGGAAAGAACGCTTACGATTATGTTTCGAAAAATCATAATAAAGAAGATTACTATAGGCAATTGATGAATGTATATAATAAAGCATTAGAGGGATAATTTTTAATGAAAGGTGATAAATTTTGAATAAGGAAACAATATTAGTAACAGGTGGAGCTGGTTTCATAGGTTCTTATGTTGTTGATGAACTTATTGAAAAAGGCTATCGTGTTATAGTTTACGACAATCTTGAACCGCAGGTCCATAGTGATAATAAAGAACTACCTGACTATTTTAACGAGAACGCAGAATTTATCTTGGGTGATGTGCGTGAC
>CAZYWQ010000134.1:0-7263 GCA_964651675.1 uncultured Candidatus Sumerlaeota bacterium
TATCGATTCACCACTTTTTCTAATCCAACCTTGATGAACACATATCTTTCTCGGGCAATTGGACTCTTTCATCCTGATCTTTTTATCTTTCACCTCAATTAAAACCCTTACACCATCTTTATTAATTGTATACTGAGCATTATGATTTAAGGAGAGTGTTTTAATCAGCTTATTCTCAAAATATATTTCAGCACTTTGAGAATCATTACTTGATAGGAAAAGATTAAACCACAAACCGACTGAAGCAATAATGATTATAACAATAAGAAGGATATCGCCTTTAGTTAACAATCTTGATTGGAGTAGAACACTGCGAACACTTGCCATCTTTCAATCCTTTGATATGCGTTATGTAGCCACTACGCTCAATAATAAGGTTTTTACACTGTGGACAGTAAGTATTTAAATATTTCCCATCCCGAACATTTCCCAGATAGACATAATGTAACTTTTTCGATGCGGTCTCATAAGCCGTAGATAAGGTTTCAAAAGGCGTTGGAGGTGTTGTATAGTGGAAATTGGGGTAGTATCTCGAAAAATGCATTGGAATATCGACTGAAATCGATGCTACCCAATCTACAAGAGCTTCTATTTCTTCTTTCGAATCATTATCACCGGGAATCAACAGATTCGTCAGTTCTATATGTGTACTCTTTGCACATAATTTTATGTTCTCTTTAATGATTTCGAGTTTACCACCAATCTTCGTTGAATAGAAATCCGGATTGAATGATTTAATATCGATATTCATAGCATCAATAAAAGGGAGCAATTCTGTTAATGGCTCTTTGTTAATATAACCATTTGTAACCAATACATTTTTCAAATCATTTTCCTTCGCCAATTTTGAAGTGTCTAATACATACTCAAACCAGATGAGAGGCTCATTATAGGTATATGCAATTCCGAAAGAATTATTTTTCAAGGCAGTCTTAATAGCCTGTTCCGATGTAAGATAATGAGTTGGTGCACCACTCTGGGATATTTGCCAGTTCTGACAGAACTGACATTTGAAGTTACACCCGAGAGTGCCTAAAGACAATATATTTGAGTCAGGATGAAAGTGATAGAGCGGTTTTTTCTCGATTGGATCGACAGCAACCGAGGTAACACGATTGTATATCTCGGAATAAAGTTTGCCTTCTTTATTTCTTCTAACACCACATCGACCATGTCTACCTGGTGCAATACTACACAGTACAGGGCATAATTCGCATTGCACTATGCCTTCCTCTACGGAAATATAATAACTTGCCTCGTGAAGTTTCATCTCATTCACCCTATTATCGAAGTTGACTCATCAAAACTTTATTTTAGTTATACCTCATTCTGTTCCTATAAATATTATTCCCTAATATTACTATAAATATAATAGAGTCCATAAAGAGTTATGAAATCATTAACCTCATCGATGTATTTTGAATCATTGGAAATTATCTTTGCGAGACCACCAGTCGCAATTACTTTAGTCTTGTATCCCAGTTCTTCCCAAATTTTTTCGATGATATGGTCGACCTGACCTACATATCCATAATAAAGTCCTGCCTGAATACTCCCAACAGTCGTTTTTCCTATAACGCTCTTCGGTTTCTGAAATGAAATTCTCGGTAATTTTGCTGTTCTTTTAAAAAGCGCATCCGCAGATATCTCAATTCCCGACGATATGAGTCCGCCTAAATAATCTCCTTCTTTTGACACAACATCAAAATTCGTTGATGTGCCGAAATCTACAACGATTATCGGCCTCTCATAGAGATGAATGGCACCAACAGCATTCGCAATTCTATCCGAACCTACTTCTTTCGGATTCTCATATAGTATTTTTACTCCACAATCCAAATCCGAATCTAATATCGTTGTCTTGATACTAAAATCATTTTCGAGAAAATTTTTGAAAACAGAAGTCAACGGAGGAACAACTGACGAGACAATAGCTTCTTTTATAGACTCGGTCTTAATTTTTTTTAGGCGGAATAAATTGTCAAAATCAACTGTATATTCCGAATCGGTCTTGTTGAGATTTGTGAACAAGCGCCAGTATGTCACAATCTTTTCCCCTTTAAAAACTCCTATCATAATATTAGTGTTACCAATATCAATCGCTAAGAGCATATTATTCTCTCCATATTATCTCTTCGACATCTCCAGAATAGATAGTTTTGATTATTCCAGAATCTTCTCTTATCATTAATCCACCATCATCTTCAAAATCAAGGGCTAATCCTTCGATGCTACCTTTTTCTGTAGTTATACGAACCCTTTTCCCAATAGTCGATGATAAATCTTTGAGCTGTTTTTTTATGGTGTCCCTATTTTTTTCATAATTGCTGTAATAATATTCCAACTGATTGAGGATTTCGGCAATAATTATTTCTCGTTTAATTACAGATTTTTTTTTCTTTATCTCAAGATGTAAAGATGTGACAATTCGTTTGATACCTTCTGAGAATTTCTCCAAATCCTGATTCACATTAATGCCGATTCCGATTATAAGATGAACATTGCCACTCTTATCAGTTATAGATTCAGCAAGTATGCCAGAGACTTTTTTGTTATTTATGATGACATCGTTGGGCCATTTGATTTTTGCCTTTATATCAAATAGACTATTTAAAGTTTTGCAAACTATGAGTCCCATCAATAATGTAAAATGCTGAGGATTGAGATTATATTCCGCATTTTTCAATATAACCGTCATCAATATATTAGAATTAGGCTCCGATTCCCATCTGCGATTGGATTTCCCATAACCTCCTGTTTGATAATCCGTGACAATAGTTATGCCATCTTTTTCATCATATTTAATTTCATCAATAATCAGTTTTTTAGCAAAGTCATTAGTGGAATCGACTTCCCTAAGATAAATGAGTTGTTTACCCAACTGAGATGCTCTCAAATTCGATTTGATAATCTTTAAATCAAGATTCCGCTGAGTATTTTTCTTATTATCATCCATTGATTGTATACTCCGAATGTAGCGGTGCGATTCATCGCACGAAAAATTACTGTCACATAAATGCGACCGCTACAACCTTAGCTTTTCAGAGATCTCAATTTTAATAGCCTCTGAAAAGACAATTATGCAACAAATAATTTCCAAATAACCTTATATGAAAAATCTTGACGAAAGATGTTTGTATCAATAACTTATAAAAGTGCATTTGTAGTATCATAGATAACCTAAACACAATAAAATTCATCATTCATCAAAGGAGATATATTATGAGTAAGGCAGGATTTACATTAATAGAGTTACTGATTGTCGTTGCAATCATTGCGATCCTTGCCGCAATAGCCGTACCCAACTTTCTTGAAGCACAAACACGCTCGAAGGTCTCTCGTTGTAAAGCGGATATGCGAACTCTTGCGACAGCTTTAGAAGCCTATTGTGTCGATTGGCGGAAATATCCCTGGATCTGGCAAAACCCCGGATACGACATCCCACGAAGTCTTACTACTCCTATAGCTTTCATCACCTCTATTCCAACAGATCCATTCGGTCCTACTTTAAAAACAGATTTATTTTGGATTTTGGGATATTCGATACCCGACAATTACTATTTTTCTACAAAAGAATATTTTGATTACCACGGATTTGTGTGGCAGGTATTTCCCGACGGAAATGAAAATAATCCTGCTTTATGGGTATTAC
The DNA here is from genome assembly GCA_964651675.1 of uncultured Candidatus Sumerlaeota bacterium. GTDB lineage: Bacteria > Sumerlaeota > CAZYWQ01 > CAZYWQ01 > CAZYWQ01 > CAZYWQ01. The sequence continues at coordinate 3,653 of CAZYWQ010000134.1, forward strand.
AAAGTAAAGGACCTGACAAACATTTTAGTCGAAGCACAACATTGGGAGGAGTTGGTGTAATAGAACTTGATCGTCCTTATGATTACGAGTACGATCCGACAAATGGCACTATAAGTCTGGGTAATATAGTTCGCTCAGGACCATAACTCGATACCGAACGACACCATCATTATAATTTCTGAAATAGCAAAAACCAAAGAAAAAGGGGGATGATTTTAATCAAACCATCCCCCAATATAACTAAATATAAATTAAGAATTTATTCAAAAAGACTCCAATTGTGAGATTTGGTAATTCCCCCACCATCGATTTCGAAGACGAGAATTTCATTTGTAGCACTTTGTGAAACAAAAAGAAATTCGTCAACTCCAATAACGCCCACACAAGAATCGCGGGGATCAGTAACATTCTCAGTCGCACCAAGTGTTAAGGCTTTAGTAGGAACACCTGCAATCTCAGCTAGATAAAAATCCAGAGTTTTATCTAATTGGTTAGCATAAAGGATATAAGAAATTGGAAATGGACCCATAATATTTGCATATAGCCAGTAATAGATTCCACAACCAGCTTGAGCCGTACCATCAGCAAGATCAATCCAACCATCTGCAGTATATCCAGTCAAATCGCCTGCAGTACCACCCGTGAATTTGTCAATTCCATCCGGACCACTCGCTCCCAAACCTGCTGGATAATAGGTACGAGAAACATAAAAATCATCCCCCACTACAGCAACATCCCGGTAATATGTAGTCGCATTCACGCCTCCACTAATCCAACCCGGTGAATCATAACCTGTTAGGGTATTAAGCATATCGAACATTCCCTTACCTGACTGACAGATCAACAAATCGGGAGTACTTCCCCATAAGGTGCAGCCTCCGTTACGATGATCCGCGGTCGTATCAATAAAACTATTAACTAAAGTTCCTGACGAATCATATTTAAACACGGAACCACCTGAACCATAGTCTCCACTTACATATGTGTCACCAGTAGATGAATCAATGTCTATTCCAGTTAATCCACGACCAGTGGGCCAGCTTAATAATGATGAAGTATCGGCAAAAGTCGATACAACAGGACTCCCACTAACAGGATCATCAACCTTTATTATTTTTCTGTCATTAAAAGTTACCGTAAAGACGGAACCATTATAGAATGCTAATCCTATAGGACCATCGCCCTCAGCAGAGATGTCAATGGAAGTTACATAATCGACGGTCAGCGAAAACACAGCAATAGATAAAATTAAGAGTAATAAAGTAATCAAATAAGATTTTTTCATCCTTTTCTCCTCCTTTTATAATTATAAGTTTTAAAAAGTTTAATAAAAGCCCATTATTATCTCAACTTTGATTGCTCACAATTAAATTCAAATAAAAATAATAACTTTTCAAGAAAAACATCCATCATTATTAAGATAATAAAAGCGCTTTTATAATTACCCACAAATTTTTGTCTCTGTCAAGTGATTTTTGTCACTTTTTGATTCCTTGAAAGCACTTATATATTGACAACTCTTTAGATCAAGCCGATTATCTTAATTCGGAAGATAATGGTTTGAAAATTGAGGTGGTTGATATGAAGAGAAAAATTATCATCTTTAGTTTTCTAATCTTTTTTTCTTCTTTCCTTATTAATCCTAATTGGATTTATCATAGTGAGATTTTACTGAGTTCCCCTGACCATTTACATTGTGCCTTTATAACTGCTGATGATACAAGGAAGATTCTGTATTTTAGTGTGTTTGCTGCAGCAGATGGTCACAATCACACAACAAAAGTCTATAGAGTCAATGATCTATTTACGGGCACACCCATTATAACAGAGATTTACTCTCACTCCACGACAGAAAATGACTGTGGTGTTTGTGGTTTGGCAATGGATGATGTAAATAACATTCTGTATTTATCAGGCGATTCGAGTAGTACAGGCGGTAAGTGGATCGATCGAATTCATAATCCAGATTCGGTTTCTCCAACAATTGAATCCGACTGGCTCACTCCATCTTATAGAGTCACAGGATGTGATTTGTATGAAAAAAGTGGTGAGTATTATCTCGCAGTAGGCGATTTAACTCTTCCAGGATTTCACATTTACAAAGTTTCGGATAAGTCAGAGGTTCAAATAGCCACAATGGGTAATACTTACGCACGGGATGTTGTCTTTAGTAAATATTCGGAAAACCTTTATGCTAATCGGAACGGTAATCTTCACAAGATTGAAGGTGACATCACAAATGGGTATCCATTACAAGGGACTGATATAATAGAGTGTGGAAATACTGTGATGCAAGATATTCCAAGGTGTGCTATTTGTATCACTGGGATACGCGAGATATCTGAACTGGTATATAATTCGTCTGATGGTGTTTTACCTGGAGATAAATTATATGCCACTTACTTGGATAGTTCTGGTCATTTCTATTATACTGTATACCCAACTACTTCACCAACAAATACAGAATGGCAATTTGTTTCTGATGCTGCTTGCTTATTGCTTGGAGAAGGGTTTTATGAGCGTGAGTATATAGCGGTTCTTGACGATGGTCCTCAACCAAGAATTGTACTTTTTAGAAATTGGTATCCCTTTGCTGATAAAGGATGGGATCTCTATAAGGATTTTTGATAGAACACATAATTATGGTATTAAAGGATATTATTACAAAAGGATTAAGGGGATTAGGAATCAAAGAAGGGGATAACCTTTTAGTTCATAGCTCTTTAAGTTCATTTGGATATGTTGAAGGTGGTGCGGATGCCGTTATCGATGCTTTGATTGAATCCGTAGGGATGAATGGAACGGTTTTAGTTTCCACATTAACAGGTTCTGCAGAATTATCTCCCGGGAATCCTCCTGTTTTTGATGTATTAAATTCACCTTGTTGGACAGGTAAAATTCCTGAAATACTCAGAAAAAGGTCTGGAGTAAAAAGAAGTTATCATCCTACACATTCTGTAGCAGGTATCGGAGCCAATATTACAAAGCTTATCGAAACACATCATAAAGACATTACTCCCTGTGGAAAGAAATCGCCATATTATAAGCTGGGAGAGTTGAACGGTTATATACTTTTATTAGGTGTTGGATTTGATGTAAGCACAACTTTTCATACAGTTGAAGAATTGGCAGCGGTAAATTATCACTTGCAAAAAGAAATTACAGATTGTGTGGTTATAAAAGAGGATGATTCTCAGATAATTGTTAGTAACTATTTGCACAGTTATTCAGGTCCCGAAAGAAATTTTCCAATTATGGAGGAGATATTCAAAGAAAAGGGTATTATGAAATATACTCAAATAGGTAAGGCATTAATTCGAATGTTTCCAACAAAAGAATCGATTGAAATAACCTTAGATTTTTTAAAAAATGATCCCTTATTTCTTACAAAAAAAGGAGGCTAAGATGAGACATTTTAAGTCACTTGCGATCGTATCAATGATTATTCTTTTAGTAATCACTGTTTATGCTCAGGAGGAAAAAATGGTTAATAAAGAAAAGAGAATCGGTGAATTAACAACCGAAGAACTGGATATGTTAATCAGGGATATAGCCAGATCGAAGATGACAAATCAGCAAAAGATGTTTTATTATTCGGGTCGGTTTTTAGG